>NZ_NPKS01000045.1:0-43157 GCF_008329595.1 Methylobacterium sp. P1-11 | reverse complement strand
CGGACACCTACCAGGACCACGACAGCCCCGAGAAGATGTACGCCCAGGCCGGGCTCGATGCCAAAACCATCGTCCAGACAGCCCTCGACACATTGCCGGCAGCCTCCGGCAAGGCGGAGCCGGCCAGCAACGTCGTGAGCGTGCGCCGCCGGCCGCGCTGAACCCTGCCGTTCGGCGGAGCGAAGCGCGACAGGCTCCCTCTCCCGTGCGGGCGAGGGTAGGGGGGAGGGGTTCTCGCCCTCTCCGGACAGACCCGATCCCTCACCCGGCTCTCTGCGCGACCGGACCTCTCCCGCACGGGAGAGGGGACCCACGCCTCATCCTGCGCAGCCCTCAGACTGAAGCACGGTCGCCAAAACCGCCCCTACCCCAGCGCCTGCGCCACCGCCTTGCCGCAGGCCTGCGTGTCGGCGTTGCCGCCGAGGTCGCGGGTGCGCAGCGTCCGCTCGGACAGCACCCGCTCGATCCCGCCGACGATCTCGGCCGCCGCCGCGTGCTCGCCGAGATGCTCCAGCATCATCGCCCCCGACCAGATCTGGCCGATCGGGTTGGCGATCCCCTGGCCGGCAATGTCCGGCGCCGAGCCGTGGACCGGCTCGAAGACCGAGGGATGCACCCGCTCCGGGTTGATGTTGCCGGACGGCGCGATGCCGATCGTGCCCGTGCAGGCGGGCCCCAGATCCGACAGGATGTCACCGAACAGGTTGGAGGCGACCACCACGTCGAACCGGTCCGGGTTCAGGACGAAATGCGCGGTCAGGATGTCGATGTGGTACTGGTCCCACCGGACGTCCGGGTAGGCCTCGGCCACCGCTTTCACCCGCTCGTCCCAGTACGGCATGGTGATCGAGATGCCGTTCGACTTCGTGGCCGAGGTCAGGTGCTTCTTCGGGCGCTTCTGGGCCAGCTCGAAGGCGAACTTGAGGATCCGGTCCGTCCCGTGCCGGGTCATAATCGTTTCCTGCAGGGCGAACTCCCGATCGGTGCCGGCGAACATCCGGCCGCCCGCGTTCGAGTACTCGCCCTCGGTGTTCTCGCGGACCACCCAGAAGTCGATGTCGCCGGGCTTGCGGTCGGCGAGCGGGCACTTCACCCCCGGCATCAGCCGCACCGGGCGCAGGTTGGCGTATTGGTCGAATTCCCGCCGGAACAGGATCAGCGAGCCCCAGAGGGAGATGTGGTCGGGCACCCGCTCGGGCATGCCGACCGCACCGAAATAGATCGCGTCGTGGGTCTCGATCCGCGCCTTCCAGTCTTCCGGCATCATCCGGCCGTGCGTCTCGTAATAGTCGCAGCTCGCGAAATCGAACCAGTCGAGCTGGAGCGAGAAGCCGTGCCGCTTGGCCGCCTGCTCCAGCACGCGCACGCCTTCGGGCACCACCTCCTTGCCGATGCCGTCGCCGGGGATCACCGCGATGCGGTAGCGGCGCTGCGGGCTGCTGGTCTGATCGGCCATGGGTCCTCTCAAGAGTCTCGGATACCGGGCCTTGCAGCAAGCTCCGGTCGTGGGCGCCAGGGTGGCGGAGAAGGGGATCCGGTCAACAGGCCGGCCTGACAATCAGTCGGTTTCGCCGGCCATCGCCCGGCGTTGGCGGTCGAGTTCCTCGCTGTAGCGCTTGAGCGTGTGGCTCTCGGTGAGCAGGCCCAGCACCTTCCGGCTCTCGACGCTCTCGACCACTGCGAGCGCCTCGCTCTCCGTCCGGTCGAAGGCGGCGGCGGCATCCTTGGCGTTCATGCCCGGCGTGAGGAACGCGTCGGCCTGCAGGAGCAGGTCGGCGAGCACGGGCCGCGCGTCGGCGGCGGAATCCAGGGCGGCCGCGTGCGCCTCCGGCACGTTCACGATCCCGGCATAGCGTCCGCGCCCGTCCACGACGATCACCCGGGAGGGCGAGCCGAGGGGGTGCGCGCGCAGGAAGGTGGGCAACGGCGTGTCCAGAGCCACGGTGCCGGGATTGCGGCGCATCAGCCGGCCGACGGTGAGCGACCGGATCCAGCCGACATCGTGGGGGCTGCGGATGCTCTCGCCGCGCAGGTGGAAGCGCCAGGTGGCGAAGGAGTAGCCGAAGGTCTTGCGCACGGTCAGCGAGGACGCGATCACCGCCGCCAGCACGACGCCGGTGATCGGCAGGCTGCCGGTGACCTCCAGCGCCAGGAACGTCATGGTGAGCGGCCCGCCGATCACCGCCACGGCCAGCGCGCTCATGCCGATCACCGCGTAGGCGAGCGGCGTGAGGCCGAAATCCGCGAGCGGCGGCACCAGCACGGGGGCGAGGGCCGCGAACAGCTTGCCGGCGATGGCGCCGAGGAACAGGGACGCGAAGAACAGGCCGCCCCGGAAGCCCGAGCCGATCGAGATCGCCGAGGCCGTGGCCTTGGCGGCGAACAGCCCGGCCAGGACCGCGATGCCGTGCCCCTGTCCCTCGGCGGCGAAATGCATGTGCAGGGCGCCGTGGCCGCCGGAGAGCACCTGCGGCGTCGCCAGCAGCGCCAGCGCGCCGACGCACAGGCCCCCGAAGGCGGGTGCCGCCACCCGCGGGACGCCCGATGCCTGGACCAGGCGCTCGACCAGGGTGACCCCGCGCATGATCAGGATCCCGAGGCCCGCGCAGACCAGCCCGAGGGCGAGGCTCGGCAGGATCTCCAGGCTGGTGACATGCGAGGTCGTGACCGCCTGCATGTCGCCGAGGTCGACCAGGGGCTGGGCTGCGATCAGCGACCGGGAGATCAGGTTGCCGCAGAGCGCGGCGACGACGACGGGCGTCAGCGTGGCGATGGAATAGGTGCCGATGATCAGCTCGAAGGCGTAGAAGGCCCCGGCGAGCGGCGCGCCGAAGCCGGCCGCGATGGCCCCGGCGGCGCCGCAGCCCACCAGGGTACGCAGATCGCTGCGCCGCACTTCGAAGGCGATCCCCAACCGCGAGGCGAGTCCGGAGGCGATCTGGGTGTAGCCGGCCTCAAGCCCGACCGAGGCGCCGGACCCGTTCGAGATGACGTTCTGGAAGGCGAGATAGAGGCTGTCGCGCAGGGACATCCGGCCGCCATGCAGGGCGTTCGCCTCGATCGGGTCGATGGCCGGGCGCTTGCGCGGGCCGCGGATGTAACTGGCGGCGACGATCACCAGGCCGAGGACGGCGCCGCCCAGGCATGGGCCCACGAGCAGGAGAACGGGAGACACGGCATCGACTGCGCTGAGACGCGCGCCCGCGGGCAGCTGGTAGAGGACCTCGCGCAGGCTCTGGGTGATCCAGGTCATGGCGGAGACCGCCACGCCGGCGACGCAGCCCACCAGGGTCGCGAGGGCGACGAGCCCTCCTTCGCTGCGGCGGACGAGGCTGCGCAGCCGTCCGGGCGCCTGGACGAGGCCGATTCCGGCCCAGCGCCCACGAGCCCGTCGGTCCGGCCGGGCAGCCGTCCGAGCCGGGGCATCGGCTGATCCGTCGCCGGGTGCCCTGCCCCCACCGGCGGCGCCCGCTGGCTGTCGCGCGCTCACGGTCCGCTTCTTCGCCTCCGGTCCGTCCGATGGGCCAGGCCGACGCATCGGCCTTGACGCCGCAGTTACAGCCGGGCCCGATCCCGTTGCAAACGGGGGCGCGCCCGGGGCCGCGCGTCTCCCGGGCGCAGGGGCCCGGACGGCTCTATCCACGGAGTCCAAATCCCGTGCACACATCGCCTTGAAAACTGCCGCGGCCCACGATACACCCCGCGCCAGTGCCGCCGTAGCTCAGTTGGTTAGAGCACCAGATTGTGGATCTGGGGGTCCCCCGTTCGAGCCGGGGCGGTGGTACCAAGGACTTAGCTGGTTTCAGACAGCTCGAATGTGGGCCGGGGGTAACGCTGGGGGTAACAGCGACCCCTGGTTTTCTTTTCCCCGCACCGGACGCGCGAGCGGGACTTGCTTTGGTTCCTGCCACAGACCTGAGGCCTGAGGCGGTCCGCCGCATTTTTCCATGCGGGAGCCGGGGCCACATCACAGCCCGCTCGTCACGAGCCTTCGACATCGGCCGCGACACGATCGCGGGCTTCGCATCATGGCCTCCATCAAAATTCGTGTGTCCGCCGACGGGACCTATGCCGTCTGTCGCAACGGCGCCGCTGTCGCTTCAGGGCTGACCCGTGCTCAAGCCGATCACCTAGTGACGGTCCTCGGCTGGATTTCGTAGGGGGTAGAGGCCTGTCCATTTCCGCCCGCACCTGATGCGCGAGCGGCGTTCGGGGGGGCGCGATTTTTGGGTTGAAATGTACCAGTTCAGACATTAGGCCGCCGCCGCTGGCTTCAGGCTGGCCGTCCACGCCCGCCTGCAGATGTGCCCCTCAGCTGTCGAGGGCGGGCGTGGATGCGTTGACCCATTGCCGTCCGCACCGGATGCGCAGTGGACACAGAAACGTGATCGAACGCTTCGATTGAGTTTAACATTTCGGCCTCGTCGACATCGGTCGATCTCCACGCCCGCCGCCTGGTGGACCCCTCAAGCCCCTGAATGGTGGGCGTGGATGCATAATTTTTGCGTTGGCTCCGCGTCGGGCCTTCTCCCGACCGCCACGCCCGCCCAGACGTTCGTCCCCCCAACCGAGGGCGGGCGTGGATGCTGACGAGTTCCTGCCAACGCCACAGATGCGCGAGCGGCGTTCAAGCCTGACCATTTCGTAACCCCAACTCCGGAACCATCGATCGGCACCGCGGCTTCGTGAGACGCCACTGTTTCCGGTGGCGGCACGAGAGGAACTACCCCTTGCGCACATCGATGATCACCGCGGCTCTGCTGGCCGCGCTCGGCACCGCCGCCCTCACCATGCCGGCCTCGGCCGCGCCTCTCAGCCCGGCCCCAGCCGCGGCTGTCACTGGCGCCCAGGACAGCATCACCAACGTTCGCTGGCACCCGATCCGCCGCATGCATCGCGCGGAACGTCGCTTTATGCATCGGCACTTCCGCCACCGCAGGTAGCAGCCAGGCAGTCGCTACTGGCGACCCTGCTGGAGGCCCGGCCGCGGTGTCACCCGCAGCCGGGCCTTTCTTGTGCGAGCTGACGCACATCGTCAGCGCATCGCTGCCAGCGACGGCAGATCCGCCCGAGCTGCCAGGGCTTCCGCTAGCCGCACCCGCTCCCGCGATTGGGCGAGAGCAGCATCTGCATCGGCGATCAGCGCGTCGTGCCGAGCGAGATCGAAGCGGGCGAGCCGGAGCATCCGGACCGCGAGGAAGGCGTAGATCAGCCGCATAGCGCCACCACCTCATGCAAGAGAGCGATGAGCGCGCGATGCCCCTCATACTTGTCGCCGTCATCGTGCTCGGCGATGATGAGGCGCGCCTTCGCGGCGAGGTCTCGCAGTCCTTGGCTTGGCTCCTGAATGGACCGCTGAACGACGATCATGAAGCGGTCGATTTCCGCATCCATCCGTTCATCCGGCCATGCGTCGTCTGGGTGGTTTGGATCTTTGACCCAAGCCCACCTAGCGGCCGCAGCGTTGCAAACTGCAGCAAGGTCGGAGGTCGGAGCGGCAAGAGCCGGCACGGATGCCAGCGGGGCCGCGAGGATGGCGCCGAGCGCGGCGCGACGGGACGTGCGGCCGCTCATAACTGAGCTCCCTTCAAAGCGTCGAGCGCATCCCCCAAATGCAGCTTGAGGTCGTGGCTATGGTCCAGCAACAGACGGGCGGGCACGGTGAGCGCGTCCGCCGTGATCTCGCCGTCTCGCTCGCCGAGGTACAGGAGCAGTTGCCCGATCCGCTCAATGGTGCGGATATGGTCCTCCATAGCCATGACGTACGTCAGAGCCGGATTGCGCTCGCTCATGTGCGGCCTCCCTTCAGGGAGGGAGCGCTCGCGTCGGCTGCCCGCATGTTGCGGATGGCCTGTGTGACCGGTCCTACCTGTGCTGAAGGCAAGCGCGGGCGTTCACCGCCGCCGAGGGGCGGTGTAGGGTGGTGGGTAGCCATGAACAGCACTCCTGGTGCGGTTGGTGGTTAGGGCCGTGAGCGAGGGTTCCAGCCTTGCTCCGGCTCGCCTTTTTTGCTAAACCTAAAACATGCACCTGTCAATTATGGCTGAACCAAAAAAGCGCGGCCGCCCGGCGACAGGACGCGATCCGATGTACGGCTTCCGTATGTCGGACGGCCTCCGCGATGGCATTGACGATTGGCGTGAGGCTCAACCCGACAAGCCCTCTAGATCCGAAGCCATTCGCCGCCTCGTGGAAGAAGCCTTGAAGGCGAAGCGATCGTAATGCGCTGCGCTCTCGCCTATGCGGTAGCCGGGAGCGCATTGGCGGTGATCTCCGCCCGAGCAGATGAGCAGCTGCCAACGATCAATGGCACGGCTTATTGCACTACGACTGCCGAACTCGTGGATGACGAGGCCTTCGGGCGGCAATGTCTCGACAGCGAGGCCAAGGCTGAAGGCCATGTTCGCGCGCTATGGGCGGAGACGCCCGACAGCGTCCGAACTGCATGCGTGAGGGAACTCATGCTGGTGACACCGTCCTACCAGACCTTGTCGACCTGTATGTCCACGATGGTGGGCGACATGTGGATGTCCGGCGAATTGAAGGTGGTCCCTCGCTGAACTCCAGCCTCGCCTCGTCGAGGACTCGATGGCGGCGAGTTGGTGATGACGGCTCGAATTGGTGCCCTATCTCGGCCCGACGCTGGTCAACGAGAAGGTGCATGTCTCACTTCCAGGCTTCCCGCTATTCCGATCGCACAAGTTCGCAGCTGAAAGCGGAGACCCGCGAGGCTACGTCGCTTGAAGTTTGGGAAGAGATCGAGGAGGAGCGCAAGGCCGTTGACGAGCGCACCGAACGGTTGCGGGCGATCCGGCTAGCGCGCGAGAATGACGCTTCCTGACTGGCTCACCGGCCAGGGGTTACCTTCGGCACCGCGAGGATCCGGAAGGTTTAAACTGAGAGATACTACATGGCCGATAACCACAGCAAACAGCGAATGCAGGCTGAGGCCGCGTTTGCAAAAACGCAAGATCGTCCTGGCGATAATACCTCTAAGCAGCCGATGGCCAGTGCCGCCGACCAGAATACCGCACGCCTGAAGGCTGCGCGCCTCGAACGGGATGCCGCCAAGGCGGGGTCCAGAAAGCCGTGATGCACGACGCCATAGGCGAAGCCCTCACCGAGCACCTGAAGGCCAAGGGCTATCTGAAGGGTGATCCCAAGCCAGATGTCTAAGCTGCCCTTTAATGCCCGCGGCCAACTGTCGACACCGACCGCGAGAGACGCAGCTCGTCAGCAGCAGGCGGAACAGGCTCAGAAGGAATTCGACGCTGAGAAGCGCGAGATGGAAGAGCGGACAGCAAAGCTGCGAGCGATGCGGCTAGCACGGGAGAAGGCTACCTCCTGAGATCATCTTCATCGAGCACCCGAAGGCAAGGCGGTCGTAGAGAGAGGAAGAGCATGGCCGGGGATCGACACACCTCTGACGGGTCAGTGCGTCCACTTCCGGAAAGCCTAAACCGGCTGCTGCTTATTGACCCGACACACCAGATTGAGTGGGTCGGCGATCCCGTCGCGGAATACCTCCGACCGACCGTGGTTGACCGCGTGCTGTGGTGGTTCAGCGTCGCGGCCTTCGGGGCGGCTGCTTTCATCACGAGCGCAACCATGACGATTAGGCTGTTGCAGTGAGCCAGATCCCCACCGAGCACCTGAAGGCGAAGGGTTATCTGAAATGAGCGCTGACGACGCTCAACGCTCTAGCACCGCTCCGAAGCCTCCGCCTCCAAGTGCCTCTTAGCCCTGGTGAGCACTGAGCAGGGGTCGTGACCCTTGGCCTTCGCGAGTAGCAGCAGGTCCGTGATGAGATCTACGACATCACACGCTGGCACGCCGCCTATCCAGCGCCGGGCAGCCCCTTCGGCATGGATGTAGGCGTCGAGAGCGGCTTGGGCGAGCTCAATCCGTTCAGTCTTTGTAGCCATGGACGTTCTCCTCGCCGCCTGGCTTGTTAGAACGTCGAGCCAGTACGGCCATGCGCTCGCTGCGCTTGAACCAAACCTCGCGCAAATCTGGAGAGTTCAGGCCGCTACTGCTCAAGCGGTGACAATCTGAGGCTTGTGCCCGCTCAGCGGAGCCGAAGCCATCCGCCGCCTCGTGGAAGAAGTGCTGAACGCGAAGCCGTTGTGAGGGGTTGAAAGTAACTCTGAGGATGGCGTGGACGGATGGAAGTGGCCAAGCCTAAACCGGATCTGGTGAGCGTCGGCGATCTACTCCAGGCTAAGGCGATCACGCAGACCGATATCGATGCCGCGGTAAATGCCTTCCTCGCCAACCCACGAGTCGGGCTGTTCAAACTGGCTCTGGGCTGCGTCGTCGATCTGACTGCCGCGGTGAAGGCCGATCGGCACGCAACAGCTACTCTCAAAGAGCCGACTGCCCGACCAGGCAGCAAGCGAGCTGCAGTCAAATCAGCCCTCCTGCTCGCGCGCCCGGTTGAGCGCTGAGGCCGTCCTCGGAGCCGCTCCCGGCATCTTCATCGACGAGAACGGCGAGGGGCCGAGGGCGCAGCTACGGAAGGCCGCTTCCGATGCAACCTAGAGCTTCGCGCCTGCTGACGTAAGCAAAACGTGCCCTAAGTCTCTCGCCCATAGGTTGAGAGGAGCGCCGATGTCCGAGAACCCCAGCCATGTTCAAGGCTACCGTGAGACGAAGGCGGCGAAGGCTGCCGAAAGGTACGACCGAGCAAACGAAGTCTGGACCGAGGTCGAAGCTGAGCGCCGAGCTGTCGACGAGCGGACCGCGACGCTACGAGCACTGCGGCTGGCGCGAGAGCGCGCTGGATCCTGATCGGCTCGCGGGCAGGGCTACGTGCGGCATCGACAGACGATCGTAGGGTCATCCGGCCGGGATGCGCTACGCTCTGACTATTCAGGCGTCGGCTATCGGGCAATCCGGCCCATCCTTCCAGGGCCTGCCGTCGTAGCCCTCCATCCAAGCTCTACGCTCTGGCGACTTCGCTGGGTACGGGCATGCGTCTTTGGAGCGCCTGATCGCGCGAGCGTGAGCCCCTTCAGAAATGGCCTTCATGATCGGCGGCTGGCGCATATCCATGTCACCCTCCTTCAGGCAGAGACCGTCTTGAAGGTAGAACCTGCGGGAAGTCTGCGGGGATCCTCGGACTGTTGCCAGTAGTTTGTCGCCACCGCGAAGGTGTCGCGGTATATGCGAGGCTGAAAAATCGGTGTATGGGTAGTGGCCTTAGCTTTGTGAGGGCCTAGCCATGCTGAGGTCATTCGAAGAACGCGAGCGTGCGGCCGAGCTTATCTATATACATGGCGAGGAGATGCGGTTCACAAACCACATCGCTGGCATCCGAGCGGTCGCGGACTTAGCCATACGTTTGCTGGGTTTGGATGGGATGACATCAGAGGCCTATGCGCGGGCACTGATCGCCGCAAGGATCGAGGGATTGAAGCCTGCTGCGTTGCTGGAGCGTGTCCGTGCGGATTTAGCTGCCAACGGTGTGGAAGTGCCGCTCGCGGAGTTGGAAGCCGAGATGGTTCAGACCTCAGCACAGCGCAGCTTCGCGGATGGTCGGATGGCTGGCCCAACCCCTCAGCGTAACTAGCGACTACCGCGAAGGAATGGCGCCGAAGGCTAATCCGCCCTTGCCATCGGCTGCCCATGGTTCTGCAAGGCATGAGACTTTGCCGAGGGGCATGAGCATGGCATTGTGAGGCATGGCCTACACCGTCCGCATGCTGTTCCTGAACCAAGGCGAGCCTCCCCCGACCGAACAGCTGGATGGCACGTTTGCCGGTCTGCGAGAGGCATGGGATGCGGGGACCGCTCGCGTTCCGGAGCTTCAGCTCCGCTCGATTGAGACGGCCTTTCAGGTGTTCGACGAAGCCGGCCAGATCGTGGAAGTGACTGCCGGACAGATCGATAGCTGAAGTTCAATCCGCCTGCGCCATCTGCCGCCCGTGGGTCTGCACGATGTCGCGGGACAGGTTGCCGCTGGCCGAGCGGCAGCCGAAAAGGAGCAATTTTCTTGCCCGCTACCAAAGAAATATTTCAGTACACGTATAAGGATGCAAGCAGCGGAAATGCCGATCACGCTCTGGTTTTTAGCAGCACACTTCTGATATGGGCTCGCAGCTTTTCTTTGCGCTGAAAGCCCCGATTGTCGTCAACCTTATCTGACTCATCAGATTTCGTCATGGCTGTGCCCCAAGCAAGGAGCGCCACTTCAGCGGCCTTACGGCCTTGTTGAGCGGGCGGCCCTCAGTATCTGTAATGGATCGCGTGGCAAAAATCTCGACATCATTGTAGCTCAGCCGGCGAATTCACGTTTCAGAATTATTAAGGTTTATCTCTGCTTTGTGCGGCCAACCGATCTGCCGAGAGTGGGCTGCCGAGCCAATGAGTCCTCACGAGGGCTGCAGCTAGTGGAGCGATCTAGTTGTCTGAGCGCTTCTACTTCGACCTTGAGAATGGCGTAATAACCATCTCCGATAAGGAAGGTGTCGAGGCCGCCAGCCTTGAAGAAGCGATGGACGAGGCGCGCAAGGTGATCAGTGAGATGGCTGAGGAAATCGCCGAAGCTTTTCCTGGAGAGACGTGGTTGCTGGTCGTGAGGGACGAGGCCGGTTCATTGGTTGCCCGATTGCCGATCAAGGCGTGATGCGGCCGCCATTCCGCAGATCAAAATCACGAGCGCTCCGCAGGAGCCATCATCCGCCCTCGGCTCAGCACCACGTCGCGGAATAGGTTTCCAGCGGTCGAGGTCGGGACCCGAGCGTCAGGCATGGTAGCCGGCAGCGAACCACCTTCCGCCGAAAGCGTTCCAGACTCTCAACAGCAAGGAATGCGACATGAAGGTGATCTCGGCGACCGTCCTCGGCCTGGCGTTACTGAGCGGAGTGGCTCCAGCCCTGGCGCAACCCTACGGCGGGCGCGATTACGGCTACGATCGGGGCGACTACGGCTCCCGCGATCGAGGCTACGGAGATCGTGACCGCCGGGGTTACGATCGCGATGATGACCGAGGCTCGCGAGGCAGGCGTGGCGACTACGCTTTCAATGAGGAGGAGTATCTGCGCTGCAATCCAGACGTGCGCCGAGCGGTCATTGGTCGGGCAATCAAGTCCGGACTGGAACACTACCGGAAGGTCGGGATGGCGGAAGGCCGGAAGCTGAGCTGCTAATTGGGATTAGCCACGGGGCAGCCAGGTAGGTCTCGAAGCCGCCCGCACCGGATAGCCGGGCGGGCGGATCTCGATCCTCAGCCGCTCAAGTTGGCTGAACCTCTGTGTCTTCGACTTCGGGATCGTCCTCTTCCGGCACGGTGGGCTTTGGTGAGGGCTCGATCTCATCGAGGCGCGAGGGATCCTCGATCAAAGCGCCGGGATCTTCTCCCGGCATCGGGGTGTCAGCCTGCATCATGGGGAAAGCCTCCGTTGCAGAAGGCTACGTTCCGCGATCCGCTGCGTTCCCCTACAGGATCTCAGGTGCCCGCGGCCGGAGCCATCGTCCGACCTCGCTGAAGCACCACATCCTTGAATAGGTTGCCAGAAGCAGAAGACCGGACTCGCGTCTCCGGCCCTGGCTTCTCAATCACGTTGGTGACGCTTCCATTCACCTCGACTTTTTGCCCGCCCACAACTCCGGCACGACCAGCAGAGGCGACGAGCCGACCCTCGCCCTGCTGCATCGCCTCGAACGCTCGCCAGGCCTTCTCCCGGGACGCCCAGCCTTCGCCGTCGGCCTGGCCGACATCTGGGCGCGGCATGCCGGGCAAGCGATCGGACACTGCTCCAGCCCCCTGGCGCCGCAATCGGTCGAGGTTTGGCTTCCGGAAATCATAGGCAAGCGCCGGATACTTCGGCCGCTCAAAGCCGCCGATGAATTCCTGCAGCTTCTGCTCGCCGCTCGGCGCCTGCAGGATACGGTTCCACACCCCACGGTAGCGACCGTTCAGCGTCTCGTTCCGGAAATGCTGCTGCTGAGCCCCGAGATCGGTCCAGTCAGTGCCCATGCGCGGGGCCATCGCTTTCAAAGCCTCAAAACGCTCAAGCCGCCATTGCGCCGTGCCGAACGCTGTCGGACCAATCCTTCGCTTCGGATCTTTATAGTCACCCTCGGCCTTCGGGTTCAGGTTGGCACCCGACTCACCCTGCATCCCGACCACGATCGCACGGGCCGTCTCCAGATCGGCGCCCATACCACCCTGGCTGATAGGGGCTTGGAGGAACTGGAGCCAGGATCCTACGCGCGCCTTACCTGCGGAAGTGCTGGCGCCCGGGTTCCAGCGGTGACCGTGGACCGTAACCTGATCATCAGTTTCGCCAGATGACTTGCCGCCATCGCCGCCAATCCCTGGCAACCGAGGCGTCCCACCACCGAGCCCAGGGATGCGGCCGTCGGGCTCTGTCGGCACCATGGCCCCACCGTCGTAGCCCGGGACCTTCTTCATCAAGTACTTCCGGAAGGCCTCGCGGGCCGCGTCACGCTGAGCCTCCGGGATTGGACCGGTGCCACCTGGGCCACCGCAGATCCGGGCGCTGCCGAGCGAAGCCGCTTGAACCCTGGCATCACTGAATAGACCATCGGCGTCCAGGCTCGATTTTTGAGCCGTGGCTTCCTGCCGGGTCTTCAGCTGCTCGCTCAGGCCGTCGACCGACTTGCGCAGGCGCTCTGTCGATTGGTCGTAGTCCTTCTGCCGTTGCTCGGGCGTGCGCGCCTTGAGGCGGCTCAGCTCCGCCTCGGCGTCGGCCAGCTTCTTCTCCGCGACCTCCTGCGTGTCGAGCAGCCCCATGCGCTGCTGCGTCCGGCCGATCAGGTGCTGCGAGGCATCCTTCGACACATCCCGCAGCTTGCGCAGCCGGTCGACGTTCTCCTGAGCGTTGATCTCGTCATCACCCACCATCGGTGCGAGCCGGCGGGCGAGCGGGCCGCTAGCGCCATCGAGGTGCCGCAAGGCCTCGGCCGGCTTGCCCTCGTTGAAGCTTTTGATCGCGGCTGCGATCTCCTTCACGCTTTCGGCCCGCGGCTTCACCAGCATCGTCGTGCTCGTGAGCATCTGCTCGGCGCTCTGGCCAGCTGACTTCCAGTCGATCTTGCCCAGTTCGTCGCCGATGTCGTGCATGCCCTTACGCACGCCGTCGATCAGATCCTTCCGCTTGCCGGAGGCGATGTCGTCGATCCACGATGTGAACCGCTCGGCCGGCTCCATCAGCTCGGAGGCGATCGTCGTCCCGATCCGCGACATGGACGAACGCAGATCAGCGAGCGCCCGCTCGTACCGCTCGGCAGACTCGACGGTCTTCGGATCGAGCGGACCCAGCTTCTCCGCGGCTTTGGCGTTCAGGTCCCGGATCGCGCCGAGATGTTTGTCGCCGAGCCGGCCCAGATCCATGTTGCCGAACAGCTTCTCGGCGAAGCGGCCGCGGTCCACCGCGTTCGGGATCTGCTCCATGAACTCCTCCGCCATTTTGAGGGCTTCGTCGTTGTTCGTGGTGCCTTTGAGCTTGATGGCGAACTGAGCGACCACTTGGTTCTGCGACTGCAGGAAGCCCATGGTTTCGCCGACGCCCCGGCGGATGTCGCGCATGTTCTGAGAGAAGGTCTTCGCAGCCGCCGAGGAGGCATCACCCGACACGCCGAACTTGCCGGCCACCGACTGGAATACCCGTGACCTGGCCGGCTGGCTTTGGACCGGGCTGATTGAGAGGATCAGCCTGGACCAGAGGAGTTGGGGATGAAGCGAGGTCAGAAGACGAGCGCGGAGCAGGTTGTGCTCAAGCTGCGCCAGATCGAGGTGCAGACAGCCCAGGGCAAGAGTTTGGCCTTGGCCTGCAAGGAAGCGGAGATCTCCGAACAAAGCCACCGTGATGCGTGCCTGCGTCAGGAGATCTTCTACTCGCTGAAGGAAGCGCAGATCGTGATCGGTCTATGGCGAAACACAGACAACCGCGTCCGCCCGCATTCGTCGTTAGGCTACCGCCCGCCCGCGCCTGTCAGCGACCCGGATCGGGCCTTCCGGCTACCCATGGCAGCGACCATGCAGTCGCCTCGCAAATGGCCCGGTCCAAAATACCGGTCCGGTCAGTCCGCGGCGTATCCAGCGCCACGGGCTTCAGGTCAGGACGGCTCCGGCCAATGCTGACGTAGGACGCGACGTGTCGGTCCTGGCGGATGTTGGCGATCGGGAGGTTCATGTCGATCTCCCTCAAGCTGCACGAGCGAGGGCGGGAGCGGCTGGCGGGGTGCGGGGACCGTCATCCGGGCTGAGCCGCACACCATGACGGGCGAGATGCGCACGCAGGCTCTGGCGCGTGAACTCGCTCATGGTCTGGCCGCGCTGGCGGGCGGTAGCTTCTACGGCTCGGGCGAGGTCTGTCTCGACCTTCAGCCGGAGCAATGCGACTCGTCGGAGCGGGTTAGGCATCGTGCAGTCCACCGCGTTGCATTTGCGTGGCATTTACAGTGCTATCTTGATGACAATCCAGCAATAGCAATGGTATCGACATCTAATGCCGGACAATTTCCGCTGTTATGCTGTGTTATTCATTGTTATGATTTTTTGAACTGGCGCTGAGTTGTTCTGTCGCAGCGACCGCTGCTCATTTTCCATCGCGGGCGCTCTCTCTCAGCCCCCTCCGCATTCCCCACCCTGAAAGGTGAGGTGTGGAAAGGTGTGGAAGTGGGGGTAAAAAGCCCTGTTCCGAACTCCCCACCACCACCCACCCCCTTGATTAGGGGGTGGGTGGTGGTGGGGAGGGCAGCGAGCGTCTGGGCGAGGTGTGGAGGAAACGGCCACATGAATGACCGCAGCGTCGAATGGACCCTTGGTTCTATCGAGCGCGCGTGCGATGAGAACTGATGCAAATCAGCGACTACGACTACGGCGAAAGCCTCGAATGCCAAGCCTGTGGTTCCGTCTATGCTGCCACCGGTGACGGCGGACACATCCTGACGGAGGACGATGCCCGCTGCGTCTCATGCTGGAGTGTCATGACCCATTGGCCGCAGCGAGTATCCTTCGAGATGATCGAGACGGCTGTGGAAGCTGGGCGCTGACGGCGAACTGACGCTCAGGACTCTTAGTCGGCCGCCAATTCGCCGACTTCAATGTATGGCCGGTCCATTCCCTTGTTGTCCTTGCCGGTGACCACCACGAACATGCCGGTCTCGATCCAGACCTTGGGCATGGCTTGGACGCGCTTCTTTCCGGCAGCGTCGAGTTCGATACCGAGGTCTCTGGCTATCGGGATCCCGACCCACTCCTTGGACTGAGCATTCTCCCGCCACCGGCCTTCAGCGACTGCGCGCTGAGCCTTCCGGAGGTGATCGACGGTCAGTCCCTCAAGCATGTCCGGCCACTGCCAGGGCTCGACGACGGCGACGTGATCGCCACCGTCGACAGAGTCCGCGGGGCCGTTGCCGAGGTCGACCGGCACGAGGTGAAACCATTCGCTGCGCTCGGGTGGCGGGGCGAGGTTCGCCTTGCCATTGTCGGCACGGAAGTAGCCGCGGTTTGTCGGCAGCCCGGCGCGGTCCGCCTGCTCCTTGGTCATGGGATTGAGCACCCGGGCGCTGCGAGCGGCCGCCAGCAATGCGCCGGCTCCGCGGCCGTCCTCGACCGTGTACTCGCCTGTGGACCCGCTCTGTCCCTTGCGGACGTGGTGGATTAACTCGACGGCGGCGCGGCCTTCCTCCGCGACGCGGTTCCAGGCCTTGGCGACGATGTCGATGGCGGGGTTGTCGTTCTCGGTCACGCGGTGCGAGCTAACGAACGGATCAATCACCGCTACGTCGATCCTGTTGTCGAGGACGGCGCGGGTTAGCCCCTCCACAACTGGCTCGGCGACCTTGGTGCCTTCGCGGGTGGTGGTGGCGATGACGATGCTAGTGGTCCGGCCGGAGTTGAGGAACAGGCGCCCCTCAACCTCGGCCGGCTTGATGCCGTAGTGTAGGCAGATCGCGACGACGCGGCGCTCGATCTCCTCCATCGGGTCTTCGAGGTTTAGGTCCCCGCCAAAGCAGGCGCAATTCGTCGTCGCTCAGGACTCGGTCGCGCCTCGTCTCGGCTGCCGGCGCCTTGATCCGCACGCACGGGTTCGCGTCAATGACACCGCGATCGGTCGCCCAGTTGAACAACTTGGACAGCGCCGCGCGCGTGCGGTTGGCTGCCACAGGCGTTCCGGCATCCACGATCCCGTCGAGCAACTCGATCACGTCGCGGCGACCGATATCCTGGATCTTCCGGTCGTCCCATGCCGGCAGCACCTTGGTCCGCAGGATCCGGATCGTTTCCTCAGCCGTGCGAGGTCGGTTCCGGGGCTTCACGTGCCGCTCGATGAAGCTCTCAATCACCGAGCCGACCAAATCCCGCGTCGGCAACGGTGCGACAATTTTGCGCTCCGCGACCGGATCCTGCCCCAGGGGCACGGCATGAAGGGCCGCCCTCCCGTCGGTTCGAGCTTTGGCGAGATCGAGAGCCGGGTAAGCACCGAGGGTGAGCTTCCGTGTCCGGCCTCCATGCCGGTACCGGACCGCCCAGCTTTTCGCGCCGGACGGCTGGATGATGAAATACAGCCCCGGCAGCGTCGCGTCGGGGATCTCCAGCCGGCGCGCAGCATCTGGCTTCAGGCGTTCTATGGCTTGCACGGTGAGGACTCGCGCTGCCACTCTGGTGATCCTCCAGGGTAACCAGGGGTAACAGAAACGGGCAATTGTGCCCTGTTACTCCAGTGTTACTAACAAAGCATCACAATGGCAGTTTTTGCTAGGTCTGGCAAAGCCGTTGACCGCTCCCGAACCACCTGAATGTTAGGGCTTGTTTTGCTCCCTAACCAGATTGTGGATCTGGGGGTCCCCCGTTCGAGCCGGGGCGGTGGTACCATCCATTCAGCTCGACGGCGCAAGGTTTGGCGGATCGCCAGCCCCTTTTGCGTGTGCGGGCACGCGGCCATCGGTCGGATCGGGCCCATGCCAGCGCGCACCGAACCCGATGACGCGGGTGCACCGCGCCGAAGCCGAACTGTACACGGCCGGCTTCCCAAGGCGCGCATGTTATAGAATCGCCCTATTTGGCCGCATACAGTCATCAATGGGAGTTAATTATCTTCGTTGGCGTGAAGACTGACATGAAGACCACGACACAGCAGGATCAGCTCGAAATCGTGAGCGCCCTTGCGGCCTCGCTGGCCGACCGGATGCTGATGGAGCGCCTGAGGCAGGGGACATTGCCGCTCGGAAATGCCAGCCGGCTCTGGACCGCCTCGCTGCTCCTGGAGGAGCATGCGCGCCCCGTCCCCCGCATCGTGACGGACGTGCTGGAGCAGGTCCGGCATGGCGAATCGAACGATCGTGGCCGGTCGAACGATCGGAGCGAGCCGAACGATGCGAAGGAGCCGGAGCCGCAACTGACCACCGAGCCCCATACGGGCAGGACCCCGCCACGCAGGCGCCGGCTGACCCGTCTGCTCCGTCCGTTCCGGCCGGCGGCCGAAGCCTGACACCGTCATCGCGCGGGTCCCGGCCGCACCGCATGACGGCGCCGGGTGGTCGTTTCGGATCCGGAGTTTCCCGCGCGCGCCCGGGACGCTAAGACCGTCTCCGAGCGCGGCGGATACCGCCCCGCGACCGGGCTTCGGGACACGAGAGATGAGCATCCCTGAACGGCGCGTCCGAACCTTGTTCGACGAGGCGGCCATCGCCAAGCGCAACGACGAGCTCGCCCGCGAGATCCAGGCCGCGCGGCCCGAGAACCTCCTCGTCGTGGCGGTGCTCAAGGGCAGCTTCATGTTCGCAGCCGATCTGCTCCGGGCGCTGCACCGGGTCGGGCTCGCGCCGCAGGTCGAATTCGTGCACCTGTCGAGCTACCGCACGGGGACCGTCTCCAGCGGGCAGGTCGAGATCCTGCGCGACGTGCAGAGCGAGGTGCGCGGGCGGGACGTGCTGCTCGTGGACGATATCCTGGAATCGGGCCGGACCGTCGTCTTCGCCAAAGACCTGCTGATGGCCCGGGGCGCCCGGCGCGTGCTCACCGCGGTGCTGCTGGAGAAGCCCGGCAAGCGCGCCGTGACGATCGACGCGGATTTCGTCGGCTTCACCTGCCCCGACGTGTTCGTCGTCGGCTACGGGATGGACGCCGCCCATGCGTTCCGTCAGCTCCCCTTCGTCGGCGTCGTCGATTACGGCGACAACGCCCCGGATCTGTTCGACGCCTGATCGCCTGCGGCAGCGCGGCATTTTCGCCCCGCGACGCGATGCCGGGGGTATTTCGACGCGCGGCGTCTTGACAGATGGCGAGTGCGTCTGTGTCTGTCGCCGTTTGGGCGCTCGCGTCATCCCAGCGGGATGACGCCTGATTTCGGGGACGGTTACGGAACCACATGGCGCGCATCCTCCTGGTGGATGACGAAGAGACCGTCCGGGGCTTCCTCAAGCGGGGGCTCGAGATCGACGGCCACGCGGTCGTCACGGCCAACGACGGCAGCGACGGGCTCGACCGCCTCAACGAGGCCGATGGCGGCTTCGATCTGATGCTCACCGATATCCGCATGCCGCTCATGGACGGCATCGCGCTGGCCCTCGCCGCCAAGCGCGACTTCCCCGACCTGACCATCCTGCTGATGACCGGCTTCGCCGATCAGCGCGAGCGCGCGCGCGGGCTCGATGCCATCGTCACCGACGTGCTGACCAAGCCCTTCTCCCTGGCGGATCTGCGCGCCACGGTGAAGCGGGCGCTCGCCGCCTGAAGCGGCCGGCGCGGCCGCCCGTTCAGCCGAACTTAAACATTTCCCTTAGGTTGGGCTTCACGAAAGCGTGGCAGTCTCGGACTGACTTGATCAGACCGAGCACACGATCGCCATGTATCGCCGGGACCGGGACATCGACGCGGCGTATCAAGCGGACCGCTATGCCTGGGAGCCGGATGACGGGGCCTGGGACGAGGATCGGGAGACACGGCGTCCGCGCAAGAGCGTTTTCGGACGGCTCGTCTCGCTGATGAAGCTCTCGGCCCTCGCGGTGCCGGCGGCGCTGTTCCTGTACGGCAGCTTCGCCGATTGCAGCGCCCCTCCGGCGGCAGGCTGGCTCGGGCTCGTCGGGACCGGCGCATGCGCGCGCACCGAGATGCTCGGCAACGTCCTCTCGATTCAGGAGAATCTCGCGCTCCTGAAGCGGCTCATCAATTGAGTCCTGGGCGCATCGCGCCGCGCCGATCCGCCCCGAACCGTCTCCTGTGAGGCCGCCATGTCCAGCCGCCCGCTCCTCCCCGCCTCATCCAGCCGTGCCCCGGATGCCATCGAGGAGGCCCAGTTCCGCGCCCGCATGGCGCGGGTCGGTCCGGACGCGGCGAACCGGCCGGCCCGCCGGAGCCGGGCGCCCGCGCGGGTGCGCGGCTTCCGGCTCGGCTGGAAGGGGTGGCTCGTCGTCGACTGCCTGGTCGTGCTGCTGGTCGTCGCCGGGGTGGTGGCTTGGCCGCCGATCCAGTCCTGCCGGACTCAGGATCAAACGGTCGGGTTCTACGCGGGCGATTCCGTCGGGAAGTGCATCCGGCGCGGCATCGCCGAGCGCCTCGATACCGCCGACCAGCGCCTCAAGAGCCTGATCCGCCGCTCGGGCCGGTGAAGCCGGGCCGCGCAGGTCCGGCGCCGTCCGGGTTGAGCGGAGGGCACGGCAGCCGATAGCCGGCGCGTGGCGAGCCCATGTCGCACGGCCTGCGTGCCGCAATCGTGTCCACCGAATGCCTGTCGCGCGTCCCCGCACCTGCCTGTTCGATCCGTGCGTAAGCCGCGGCGTGACGGCGGGTCCCCCGCTCCATCGCGGCCCTCGGTGATCGCCGTGTCCGGCCACACCTCGGGCCCCAAGCCCGGGCGGTAAACACAACGTTTCAGGGGTGGAGGATCCCTATGCGGCCCGTCGACATCTATCGTTCGTCCGCGCGGACGCTGGCCCTGTTCCTGGGATCCTGCGGCTTCGCCGCGGCCTGCGCCTGGATCATCTTGGCTCATTCCGGCAGCGGAGATCAGGTCGCCACACGCGGCAGCTTTCGCGCGTTCGAGATGTATCTCGGCCTGGTGTTCTTCGGCTTCGGCGCGATCGTGTGGGGCTCCAGGCTGCGTCAGCACGGACCGGTGGTGTCTGTCGGGCCCCGCGGCATCTATGATCGGCGTCTCTCAACGGACTGGATCCCCTGGGCGGCCATTCGAGCCGTCAAGCCGACGAGGGTCCTGACCGCCTGCTCGTACCAGTTGGAGATCGATCCTGAAGCGGATGCCGATCTCCCGTGGACGAGGCAGGCCCGGTTTGTGTCCGGGCTGAACCGGATGTTCGGGCGGCGCTACTGGATCGGCACGGCCGAACTGACCGGCGGCTTCCCGGCATTGGCAGAGGTGATCGGACGCAACCGGCCGCTTCCGTAGCGGTCAGTACCGAACGCTGCGGAAGCCGCTCTCACCGCCGCCGACGACGCTCCGGATCACCTCCTTGGTCGACGGGCTGATCCCGCCATCGCCACGCAGACGGCGCCCGTCCGCCCGTTCGAGACGAGCGACGTCGTCGGAGCATCGATCCAGCGCAGAGCGGATCCTGGACGAGAGGGGGGCGCCCTGGTGCGGGCCGGCGCCGTTCATCTCGAACCGCAGGCAGGACGCCAGATAGCCTTTCAGGTCGTCGAAGGCGGCGGCTTGTGCGCTCGACGTAAGGACGATGAAGAGCAGTGCGGATCGGGCGAGCATCGAGCACTCCAGGCGAAGGCGGTCCGCACCGACAACGCGCGAGCCGAGCGTTCGTCGCCAGGCGGGTGGCTGCACCGCCGGTCTCCAGGCGGTCCATTGCGCGCGCCTGAAGGTCGGTGCGGAAGCGCTGGGGCCGGAATCTGCCGAGATCGGTGCCTTGACGAAGCGCCCTCAAACGTAGTCAAAAGCGCCTCTGACGCTCCGAAACCGCCAATTTCCTCAATGGTTTCAGAGCGCCTGCCGGTGTAGCACAGCGGTAGTGCAGCGGTTTTGTAAACCGAATACCGGCCTCACGCGCTTCGGGAAATTCCATTTCACCATCTTAGACTTAGACGTTGTCGGTCGGTGAAAACCGATACACCTGTGCCGTCTTTTGTGCGGCGGCTTCTTTCGCGGCCTGAGCCTCCTCGGCGGTGAGGAAGGCCAGATAGCCCTCGGTCACCTTGAGGCTCGTGTGGCCGAGCTCGTGCTGCAGCTCGTAAATGCCGCCGCGCCCGATCCGCAGGTAGTCGACGGCGAACCGGTGCCGCAGATCGTGGAAGCGGAAGCGCCGGAACTCGCCGCCCTTCTTCGCCGCCTCCTCGGCGAGTTGCCGCCCGTACAGGCTGAAGCGCGTGGCGACATTCCGGAACGGCTGACCGTCCGAGTGCCAGAACACCCGCCGCGTCACCATGCTGACCGGGATCTCCCGAAACAGGGCGACTGCCTCCTCGGATAGAGAAACGACCCTTCGCTTATTGCCCTTTCCGAGCACCGAGATCGCCTCGCGCGTGAGATCGACATGCCGGCGCTCCAGGGTGACGAGCTCCTCCTGGCGGCAGCCTGTGAGCAGGGCCGCCCGGATCAGGAACTTGAAGTTTCCGGGCGCTCGGTCGACCGCGATGGCGATGTCTCGATCCTCGGGCAACACGATCGGGTCGCGCCGCTCCTTCATGCGCCGGCTCTGCTGCGCCTCCAGCGCCGGATTGCCGCGCCGCCATTTCTCGTCGACCGCGAATGCCAGCACGCTCGACAGCGCGGTGAGATCGCGGCGGATGGTGGCGGTAGTCACCTTCTTGGCGCGCCGAGCCTTGATGATCGCGGCCACGGTGTCGTCGTCGATCTCGTCGACGAACATGCCTGTTAGGTTTGGATCGAGGACCTCGAGCGAGCCGAGATATCGCTTGAACGTGCGCTCCCCGATATGATGGACGATGTAGGAGCCCCACTCCTCCAACGCGTCTTCCCAACGCTTACGGTCGTCACCGAATGAGGCGGCGGCCGTTATCCGTGCGTGCTCCGCGGCCTGGCGGCTGCGCGCAATGACTGGATCACCTGTCTTGAGGCTGAACCGGTACTCCTTCCCGGCGATGGTAAAGCGCGCCCAGAGTGTGCTACCTCGCCAGTAGCAGCCCTCCGGGGCCTTCTTTCGATCTGTTGGCATGGTGGCTTGCTCTCCTGTTCAACAAGCCAGGCGCGGATCGCCGCTTCGTTGAACGTCCACAGCCGACCAACTTTCGCGGCGGTGGGCAACTGACGCTTGGATGCTAGCCGCTGTACCACCCGGAGCGAAACGCCGAGGATCGCTGCAGCTTCGGCGATAGTGACGCGTTCGCGGTTCGGGATCTTAATGCTCCGGAACCTCACATAGCCTCCAGCCTTAGAGGTCAAAGAAGCCTTTCCCTGCAACGGGTTGGCGGCCGCTTTGAAACAAGGCACGTCACAATAACGAGACATGGAGCCTCGTTGCCGTATAAGCGCGCAAAAACTGCGAACCTGCAGATGGCTCTTGCGACAGTTGCGACACTTGCCACGGTCAGGGGGGTAAGGTCGTGATGTGTCGCAACTGTCGCAGCGACAATTCCGATCGTTATGCATGCGGAACTAACCATCCGCGACCTCCTCCGGGTAAGCCCGGAAAGTGCGCGGACGAGGGCAAATCTCCACTACCCACCCGTGAGCGCTAAGTATCTTGAGAGAGATTTCTGCTGTCTCAGCCGACCGCGCAGTGACCGGACCGAGTCGGACCAAATCACGGAATCGACAGATCCCGTCGGGCTGATCACGCATCCAAGTTAGCAGCGCCTGAGCGTTGAGGAGCTTTGGATCGGTACGACCAGCGCCTCGAAGCCGCTGCGCCTCCCCGAGATACCAAATTGTGATTTCGACGGCATTGATCATGACCCGCTCGAGGATCTCGGAAGAATGCACATTCGCCACAATCGTCAGAACACCAGCGATGCGTGCAGCGTGCTCCGCGGCCTTGGCCGCCAAATCACGAATTGGAATGAGGTCACCGCCGGCGCCTAAACGTCTCTCGACGTCATCGTGGAAGTCGCGCCAGATTTGTTCCGCTGCCGCGCTCATCGGCAGCGCACGCGGCACTAGGCCTTGCGTACGGTCATCGGCCACCGGCTTATTTGACCGCAGCAGCGCAAGCAGCTGTTCCTGATATCGGCAAATCTGATTCTCGTCGCGCTTACATACCGGACGGTACAACCGCGTTCCGGCTATACTATCGGGCGCAGCGAGCAAAATGCGCGAATGTAGCCCCTGATCGCGCAGTACCGCGTCGCTTAGAAACTCAGCCGCCGCACTGGGCTGTATCATGAGATGTAGCGCGAGCCGCCGGCCCTTTAATTTTAACACCCCATCATGCGCTCTCAGACGAGTAATCGCAGCGCCGTCCCACAGGAGGCTGAAGTTGGCGGCGGACCGGAGCCTGTTTTCGGCCGACATGTTGAATCCGCCGAGGAAGGCCCCTCCTTCGGTGGTGAACAGGCCGAGTGAGGGATGTAACTCCGACCAATTTTTCACCAAACCTTCGAAGGTCGGTTCAGGCACAATCATGAACGGGTGCAGCGGCGGCTGAGGTTCCGGGCCGAGTTCAGAAAGCCGTATCTTCCGGTCCAGGAATCCGAGCTTCCTATCAGCTCCAATTTTCTTATGCTCCGCAACCCAAGCCGCGTGCTCAACCAGCCAATTTTGCCGATCAACTTGGTAGATTTCGTCTAAAATAGATTGCCATTGCGTCAGCGGGCGTAAAGCCTCCTGATCCGAAGTGGTCTTCCGGTCACCAGATCCGCCGATCGACAGCAGGAATAGACTTAGTGGCCGAAGTTGACCGTAAGGCATTCGGACATCAGCTAAGGCCTGAGCAATCAAAGATGCCACGGACAACACAGATTGCGCGGCGATTGCTGAAGGCACCTGCACCTTTCTAGCGATAGCGTTGACCCCCTCGGAGAGAACGGGGCCGAGGGCGTTCACCGGGAACGGCCTAGAAGGTGGCAGCGGTGAGAACAGCGGCAGGCGGTCTGCCCCCTCGTCGGATCGTCCGTTGTCGCGGCGCCTGTCGGGTTCGCCCCTGCCAACGCTATTTGGCTTGAGCCGATCAAGCTCAGAAGCGAAGTGTGCCACTTGGTTCACTCACTTGTCCTCTTCTGAGAGGCTGGCTGCCGAACCGGAGAAGGCTGGCGTTTCTTGAGACGCTGCTTCTGGTCTTTCAGGTCGGCGAAGATATTGAGCGCGGCCCGGAGTTCCGCCGCAGCGCATTGAAGGGTGTACTGAAGGCCAGCATCATCGCGCAGATACGCGTAATCTCCAGCCATATTGGAACGCATGGCGATAGCCGCCATCAACTCTGCGATGATGGCTCGAAGTTTATCCGGATCGCCATAGGCAAAATCTTCGGGCCTGAAAGAGGATTTACTCATACGCAGAGCACCTTCCTACGGGGCCTGGGACAAACTCAGAGTCAGATATTGCGTCTGCCACGGACCACTTCCGCAAATACAACTGGCGGTATCTTGGCCGCGGGTCACTTAAGCGGGCTAAGACGAAGTCGTCTGCGAAGCAGCAATAAGGCTGCGGAGATCGAGAGTAGGCAAAGCTCCGCAGACCTGCTCAGGATGGGCACCTGAACGTCGGGCATCCCTACAGTCTTAATTGCATGTCGCGACTGCGGCTTAGAACCGCCGCTGTCAGGGTGCTGCGAGTGTAGATTGGAGGACTAAGGATTTCATTTCGATCTAGAAGCTCGCTATTGGAGTTTTACGTTGGCGTCATGCCCTAGCTGCATCTCAAACAGCAGTCAAGTTGCCAATCCTCACACCGAAAGAAGAAATGCCCACTTTCGTAGTACGAAAAACTATGGCAGGCCAGCTTTAAGCTTGTCTAAAGCAATATATCCAGAAATAAGCTCGGCAATGTCATGGAATTTCTACACGCGCGCCTTCAGAGAAGAAGACGAATTTTTTATATTCCAAGCACTTTCTGAGTAAACCCGCGAGAATATATCGCGCCAACCACGAGATTGATGCTTTCATGCGACATCAAATACCTCTGATAAAACTAGCCCTAGTGTCGTGCATCAAGGTCGCCGGGAACGCTCTGCGGAGTGCCAATCGCTCAATCTCGTGGCTGCAGTATTACCCTGTCTGCTGACGGTCGTACTCGGCATGAGCCTGAACGAGGCGCTGATGCCGGAAACCCCGAGAGCTGCACCTCAGACAGCAGATGTGTTTTGCCGCCGTGCTGGCTGACAGATCGTTGGAGCTGTGCTGTACGTAAAGCCCAGAAGGGGTTCATCGATTTTCGCCGCGGGCGAGCGCCACGCGTGTTGCTCTCACCTGCGGCCGTACGCTCGCATGCCGGCGACACAGCTCGACTTGTTCGCGCGACTGAGCTTAACGTTGAAGTCGGTATTTAACGTAGGCCATTGCTGAAGTCCCGAACCTCCACGAGTAAACTGTGCGCGTACATACCCCTGTCGCTAAAATGACGTTGCCGCGGTTGGCTGATGTGCCCGGTGATTGCAGAGATGTATGCGACGCGAACGCGCGGACTCATTTAGAACATCTCAAAAAACTCCCGATAACGCGGAGCCTCTCCTTCGGCCACGACGGTGCCGCGAGAGTTCTGTGAGAGGCTCTAAGCTCGACTTTGGCCATTCATGCGGCGTGGCAGAGCGCATAAGCCCAGGGCGCCGGCAAACGGAAGCGGTGTTTTGTTCGGGCGCGTCGGAGCGATGATGTTGCCAAAATCCGCTCGCGCTAGATCGCACAGCGCACGGCGGCCAGAGCGTCGGCGAAGGTCGGGCGCGGTTTGGGGTACCACGCGGCCGCCGCGACGCGTCGCCGTTGGCGAGCCGAGAGGCGTGCGGCCAGCAGTGTGACGATCGAGAACAGAGAGAGCAGGCAGGGCGTGGTGCGGGCGATCGCCGTGTCGGACCACTGCCGCTGCGTCTCGACCCCAAGATGGGCGCGCGCTTCCTGGAAGGTGACCTCAACGGTCCAGCGACGCACGAACCACCCCACGATCTGCGCGGGCTCGCGCATCGGTTCGGTGCGGAGCAGGGCCTGGGGCGGGAAGCGCGCCTCGGGATCGCGGATGAGGACCCAACGGATCGGTACGACGGGCAAGCCACCGTGCCGCCACACCGCGGTGTCCGAGGCGATCTCGATCGTGCGCTCGCCTGCCCCGTACCAGCCGGGTACCACGACCGCGTGCCAGCGCGTGTCGCCGGACTTATCCTGGCGTTCGCACCGCTGTTCGTCCACCGCTCGTGGCGACACGCTCAGAACCTTCTGGTCGGCGCGATCCTCACGCCGGGGCAGCGCATCGTGACAAGCATCCTGCGCATCATGGGCCGCGCGCAGGAGCGGCGATTTGTGAACGTCCACCGCATCCTCAACCGGGCGGCATGGTGCCCGCGCTCCGGCAGCCGTATCCTGTTCGGGCTCCTCGTCGATGCGTTTGCGCAACGCGGCCCCGTGGTCCTGGGACTGGACGATACGATCGAGCGCCGCCGCGGCAAGCGGATCGCCGCCAGGGGTATCTATCGTGATCCGGCTCGCTCTTCCGACAGCCACTTCGTCAAGGCGAGCGGGCTGCGCTGGATGAGCCTGATGGTGCTCGCCACGGTGCCCTGGGCGGGGCGCGTCTGGGCGTTGCCGCTCCTGACCGCGCTGGTGCCGTCAGAGCGCGCCTGTCGTGAGCGGGGCCGCCGGCACAAGCCATTGCTCAACGTCGGCGGCCAACTCGCCCTCCAGGCCGGACGCTGACTGCCGAGGCGCGACCTCGCGGTGGCGGGCGACAACGGCTTCTCGGCCTTGCTGTTCCTCGACGCGATGCGCCGCGCTCGCATCACGGCGATCACTCGCCTGCGGCTCGACGCAGCACTCTACGATCCCGCCCCGCCGCGCCCGCCTGGTACGATCGGGCGCCCGCGGACCAAAGGCGCGCGGCTGCCGACGCTCACTGCGATCCTCGCGGCCGAGGAAGCGGGCAGGCAGGGGCAGCATGGTGGTGTCTCTTGGCGGGGACGCCACCAGCCTATTCCTCACGCCCGCTTCGTCACCTCCACCCACTCGACGCGCCGCAAATGGCCAAAGTCGAGCTTAGACGGCGTTCGAGCGCCGTGGTCTGCCACGCGGGCGATAAGTTCCAGCCGCAATTCGTGCGTTCTTTTCCTCATCGCGCCGCCGGCGCCCACGCTCGGCTTCCCGTGCTCTATCGCGTTGACGGCGATCGGCAGCGGTTCCAGGATCAACGATGCCGGCGTCCGCCTCACTACCGTGACGTTGGCGCACGACAGCCATGAGCCCAGGCTCGTCGACTGTCTCTATAGTCACGTCGTCGTAACCGTTGGCGATCAATATATTACGTAGCCGCCCTGCCTGCTCGCAATCATATACGTGGACGTCATAGCCCCCAGCATATGCCGGATCGCGGATCGCGCCGCGCGTTACGAACTGCAGGAGATCCTCGTCCTCACGGGCCGCTCGGACGACGTCACGATCGAGCCCAAGCGCTTCGATGATTGCGGCGTCGGCGCGGGTAGCCTTGGCCGAATAGATGATCGCGCAGCTCTCATGGTGACGCAGCGAATTCGTACCCGACAGGCGCGGGCTGCACTCTGGGCCGTCGAGGCGCCCGACGAAGTAGGGTCGGGTGCTGCTGTTCGAGCTCCAGTACCCTTCGAACCCCGCCTTCTCCAGGTGCTTTGAGATCGCCGCGAGGCAGGTACGCCCATCCCCCGCCCACCACACCGTCGAACCCGCATGCCGCGTGTAGAAATGGATCCGGATCTGCGGTTGACCGGTGCGAGGTGCTCCTGCCTGCAGCGTCTCCACGCGTACGCCACCGGCGCGCCGCGTGGCATAATCAACGAGGCTGCCGGAGTACCCGGCGGCCGCGAGTTTCAAGCTGCGGCAACCGCGAAGCGAACCCAAAGGCCAGATCGAACGCCACCGAACGCGACGATCAGAGACGCTGGCATCCTCCCAGTTCGCGAGATCGACCTCGACGATCCGTCCCCGCGAGGCGGCGATGCGATGCACCTCGACGAGCGAGCATCCGACGTCTCCGAGGATCTGACGCAGGCCGATCGACTTCGCATCGGCGCGCAAGGACAACCGGAACCATCCTGGCTCGCGGCTCGGGATGAGATCGTACAGAGCGGCCATCATTGGCCATGATGCACCGAGGCCGATCTCGTCGGCGACGATTGCCGTCTCGGGTAGCTCGTCGATCCGCACATGACAGCCGACGAGATCCCCCTCTCCCAAGCCCATGAGGGCAGTGTGCGTGGTGACGATGATGAGGTGTGTGGAGACGGGCTCGTAAAGTGCCTCTCGCAGCCGGCGATCGACAGACTCCCGTACCGCTTGTTGGGAGTGGATCATCAGGATGGTCGGCCGCGAACCCGTGTCCATGTCATCGATGAGCGCGCGCAAACGTGCGTGGTGTTCCTCGACGAGGTCGATACGTGGCGCAGCGATGATGTAGATCCCCGGAGCGTCAATCGCTTCCAGGATCAGCGCCGTCGATTTGCCGCTGCCAGGCGGCCCCGCGAGTACGACGCAAGTGAGTTCGTCTCGGATCGCGCGATTGTCAGGCTGAAATAATTCCGTCCGGCGCATGTCTAAAGAGAGCTGTTGGTGGACGGAATTACATGCCTCGCCTGCTAAGCAACAATCAAATCTAGATATATATTGACACGGCACGTGCTCCTTCCTAAGCGCGTGCCGTTCTTTCGGGGGCGGGCGAACGCCCGTGCCTGCAAAGACGAGCACGCACAGTGGCGGGACGGCACGTCCCGCCCTGTCCTCAATCTCTGCAGAAGGTGGAGATCGATCCCGCGGCGGCGCGAGCAGCGCCGCAGCACGATCTCATGTCACTTCGCTCCGCTTCGCTCGGGGCTGCCGCCCCGATCGGTCTGCGCTCGTGACATCACTGAAGCGATCAGATTTCGGCGATTTGATCTCCCCAGGACTCGTCCTGTTTGGCAGCTGCCCTTTCCTCGTCGGCGAGCTTGATCCCAATCCAGCGCGCCACCGGCGCGCCTAAGCACGCAACGGACGGGTTTGGCTGCATCGATCCCGGGGAGCCCCGGCACACCCGTAAAGCCTCCTTGCAGAGCTGAGCGCGCGAGGCATCGGCGGACCCGCCGCGCTACCGGTGATCAGGGGCGTCAGATGAATTTCGACTTCGCGGTCGGCGGCTTTGTAGGGTCGGTTCATTCACAAACCCAAGAGACGTTGCTCGTGCCCAACTACGCCTTTAACCGCCTCACCGTGACTGGTCTCCCAAACGAGATTGCTCGTTTCGTGGGCGAATGCATCCGCATCCGGGATGACCAGCCCAACGAGCTGCCGAGCCTTGATCTCGATGCGCTCGTGCCGATGCCGTCACAGATCCTGGCGACCTGCGGCCGCGGCGATGCCGCGATGCGCAAGACCGCCTCTGCCGCGGCAGGTTTGCCGGATTGGTTCTACTGGCGCGCGGTGAATTGGGGCACGAAATGGAACACGTGCGCTTTCTTCGGCGGGGTGATCAGCGAAACGATCTACGACTGCCAATTCGACACCGCTTGGTCCTGTCTTGAGCCTGCCTTGAGCACCCTCGCAGCGCGTTACCCTCGACTCCGCGGCACTGTGATAGCGCACGATGCGAGTAATGACTGGTCGCTGATCGCCGTCTTCCGAGAAGGCCGGTATCTCAGCGCGATCGGCGGTTACGATCAGCGCTTCGGGTTCTTCGTCGATGCTGGTCATGCTTTGGATGCCGTCGGTGTGGCGTCGGCCAAAGCCTTGATCTCCATCGTCGATGATCCCGAGCTGTTCGGCGCGACACTCTCGTCTCACTCACCCGCGTCGAGTGTCAGCACGTCTGATACTCTGTGGAACCGTCGTGAACTCGCGATTGAGCAGTTCGGCCGTTTCTTCGGCAGTGATCTTCCGCGACGGCTTGCATTCGAGAGGACCGTGTTTGACCTCTGTGACATCGCCGATGATCAGCCCGTTAAGACTGCCGCTGACGCGGCAAGATACTCAGGGCAAACCGAGGCCGACGTTCGGTTCCTCACCGCCTGCGATCGTACTCGAACGCCTGTCGACCGGAAGCTAATGACCATCTTGGCGATGAGCGTGCGCAGTGATGGGATGTACGATCATGATGACGCGACAAGTGAGGAACACCATAGATTGATCGAAGAGGAAATCCTCGATTCATTCTTGGTGAACGAGTTGAGCGATTGGGCTTCTGCGGCGACGTGCCGTTCTGGAGTGACGCTCGACAGCCAATGCGAAGAGACACTGCAGGCGAGCTTCTTGAGCTACGCTGACGGCCTCCGCAACGACATACTCGATCACCTGCGTGCATCCACCGATTGTGCGTCATTATTTTCGCTGACTGTCAATCCATAGACGGCATCCTATTAGCCGCACCGATCGCAACTTCCGTTTCATCTTCGCGTAGAGAGCAATAATTTAATTCGGATTCGATCTGCGATCCTGTGTCGCGTATTCATTGCGGGCAAAGAGGAATATTACTCATGTCAGACGCATATACTTGCCGCCTTACGATCACCGGACCTGCTGAGGAGATCGCCCGTTTTCGGCGCGAATGTATCCGCGTCCTCAGCGATGAGCCCGAAAATCCGCCGAGCTTCGACCTCGAGGCGCTCGTACCCATCCCGCCCGAGATCGCGGCGATTTCTCAGGGTTGTTCCGACGAGGCATGCGCGATCGCCCGCGCCGCGACTGGGCATGGAGATTGGTGGGACTGGTCGACCGCAAACTGGGGGACGCGAGGAAACACCCACTCATTCCGGGGCAGATTGCTCGACGACACGACCTACGACTGCGCCTTCCTGGCGGGAGACGCACCTTCCCCCGTCATCGAGGCACTCGCAAGGCGGTACTCGAAATTGAGAGGCACCTTCGTGACGAGCGCTCCCGGCTGCGAGTGGTGCACGGTGGGAGTTATCCAGGACGGCGAGTACAGCTTCGATGAGGAGCTCTATCATCCGCTGGTCCTGCTCCTTGCAAAAAGTCACTACTGGCCTGCACCCGCCGCGGAGCAATCTGCCCGTGCGCTGCTCTCGACCCTGACGGACGGTGCGCAGCTCGAAGCTCCGCGAGAGACGGGTGCCATTCCGGCGTATGTCGCGTGCACGCGCGCAGTGTTTCGGGAGCTCTGCCGAACCCTGGACGGTAAGCTTGCCTCGTATCTCGCCCTCGAGTGCGTCGTTCTCGACGTTCACGACCATCTCGAGGATGAACTTTCGAGGAAGGACCTGTACGATCTGAAGCGGTACGACCAGGAGTTGGATCCGTACGGCGGTCCGTGTTGGGCGCCCAGTCACGAGGCCCATGTGGCGTTCCTGCGCGAGCAGCATTGCTTCCGCACGGAGATCGAGCGCCAACTGACCCTGACACTCGTAGGCTGCATGCGTGATAGGGCGTTTCGCGGCGATGATGGAAAGCCGATTACCTTGCCGGAAATGTGGATCAGCGACGACCGTCTTCGCGATTGGGCGCACCTGACGCTGAGCCGATCCGGCATGTCATTCGACTGCACGGATGAGGAACTGCTGCGGGAGCACCTGCGTGTGCGTGCTGAGCGTCTCGCTCGCGATATCGTCGCGCATCTTCATGGAGCGGAAAGCTGGTCGCCGGTGGTCATGCTGTATCAGCGGCGCCAGGTCTTTAGCCTCTCCTGACGTGAGGCATTTCATCGGTCATGAGACCCTCGTAGTAGAAACCTGAAGCTTGGCACCTGCTTGCGGGACCGCAACGGATGGCAAACCATCAATGGGTTGTCATCCGAAAGCCGACATTCAGCTTTGCGCCCATCCCAGTCATTCAGCTGCCTCTGGCGTTTTCTCCGAAGCGGACGCTCTGGCGGGCCGCCGACGAGGCGATGGCCTTGCTTCGAGACAGAGGCCCATTCAGACGGCAGGTCATGGTTGCCAGCGCAGCCGGAGGACGGGCCTGATCCCGAACTCATGCGCGGTGACGGAGCGCCTCGACCACTAGGGCGAACGCCGGCGTGGGTTGGCGTCGGCCTGGGTAGTAGAGGTGATAGCCCGGGAACGGCTCGCACCAGTCGGCCAGCACTTGCATGCACGGCGACCACGCCGTCGCGGTGCTGTCGGAAGCGGTGTCTGACAGCTACCTGGCGGAGTTGCGCGAGGACGGCCTGTCCTACGTGTTCGCCGGCCCGGATGGCCGCGACCTCGCTAACGCCATGGATGCGCTCGGCGGGACATTCGACATCGAGAGCCTCCTGCTGGAAGGGGGCGCGGCCATCAACGGCGCGTTCCTCAAGGCCGGCCTTATCGACGAGATTGGCGTCCTTATTCACCCAACCGTCGACGGTCTCGCCGGCGTGCAGAGCATCTTCGATTACCAGGAGGAAGCCGACGAGCGCCCGGGTGCAGGCCAAGCGCTCCGCCACGTCCACACCGAGACCATGGAGGGCGGCATGGTCTGACTACGTTACAGCTTGGAGAAGCCCCCCGACCGACGGAATGTATTGACAGCAGGTAGTATCAAGTAGCTTAAGCTGCCATGATGGTGAATATTTCGAACATTGTCATGGCAAATGGACGAACTTATCTACCTAATGTTTAGCGTTGATCGAGTGAATTCTTCGACGTTGTCGATCAGGCTGTTCAGATAATTTGCCGCCGTTTCTCGTTCTTGCGCGGCGACACCTCGGGCGATTCCTGCATGGAGACGCGTCGTCTCGCCAAGATTGGCGTTGTCGCCGTAGGCGTACCAGAAACGGCGCGCCAAGCCTTGGATCAGCTTCATTGCGTTCGTCGCGAACTCGTTGCCCGCGCTCGTGAGCAGCAGGAGGTTGAACTCGCGGTCGAGCGCCAGGAAGGCCTCGCCATTCCCGCGCGCGCCCGCGTCGTCCATCAGGTCGGCGATCTCGCAGAACCGCCGGCGCTCCGCCGCCGTGGCGTGTGTCGCCGCGGCCTCGACGACGTAGCGTTCCAGGTACCGGCGCAGCTCCAGCATTTTGAGCTGACGCTTCACGTCGATCTCGGTGATGACCACCCCCCGCTTCGGGTGAACCGCGACGAGGCCCTCCCGGGCGAGTTGCTGGAGGGCCTCGCGCACGGGCGTCCGGCCGAGGCCCAGCATCGCCGCGAGCGACGTCTCCGAGAGCACCTGGCCGGGCGCGAGCGCGAGCGTCGCGATCCGTTCCTCAAGGGCGAGGTAGGCTTGGCGGACCTGCGAGTCCGCCTCGCCGGGAAGCCCAGTGCCGCGCTTCTCCGGCTGGCCGGTCGCCGACGAGGTGATTGCTTCGAGGTTCAAGGGTCTACCTTATCGAACTCCCAAGACCGCACCCTTCGATAGCGGCTGGACGAGTTGCTGGTAAAGGGCGAGCCATCCCTTCTCGGTGGTCGGGGCCCGCGGCACGAGCGCGCCGATCCGCGCGGACAACTCGTCGTCGTCGATGGCCAGCGTGAGACGGCGCTCATTCAGGTCGATGAGGATGCGGTCGCCCGACTCTACGACCGCTAACGGACCGCCCTCTGCCGCCTCCGGCATGACCTGGCCGATTGTGATGCCGCTGTTGAGGCCGGAGAGCTCGCCGTCGGTGATGACCGCGACGCTCTCCCCGAGGCCGGCCCCGACCAGGGCGGCCATGAAGCTCGCCGCGAAGACTGTGCCGGGTCCGCCTTTCGGGCCGAGCATGCGCAGGACGACGACATCCCCCGGCTTGACGGCACCCGTTCGCAATCCCTCGATGGCCTGGTTCTCGTCCTCGAAGACGGAGGCGGTTCCCTCGAAGCGCCGTATCGCGGCAGGCACGGCCGACAGCTTCACGACCGCTCCGTCCGGGGCGAGGTTCCCGCGGATGATGATGAGGCCGGGCTCGTTCCGGAACGGGTCCGCCAAGGGCCGGATCACGGCCGGGTCCGGGTCGGGACGGGCATCGAGGTTCTGGCCGAGCGTCTGCCCGCTGACCGTGAGGACGGACAGGTCGAGTTCGCCGGAGATCTGGCGCATGGCCCCCGACACGCCGCCGGCCTGGTCGAAGGTCTCGATCCGGTCCGGTCCGTTCGGCCGGATACGCGTCACCTGGACGACCCGGTCGGCCGCGCGCTCGAACTCGGCGATGATATCGACATCGCACTCGCTCTCCACCGCGACCGCGATCAGGTGGCGCATGACGTTCACGGACGTGCCGATCGCGCAGGCGACGGTGACGGCGTTGCGGAAGGCGGCCGGCGTGAGGATCTGGCGCGCGGTGACCCCTTCCTCCGTGAGTTCGACGATGCGGCGGCCGGCCTGCCGCGCGAAGTCGTAGAGACGGTCGCCGCCCGCCCGGATCGGCGCATTGCCTGGGAGCGCCATGCCGAGCGCCTCGGCCATGCAATGCATCGAGTTCGCCGTCGCCAGTCCGGCGCAGACCCCGGGGCCCTTGATCGCCTGGCAGGTCATCTCGGTCAGGTCGCCGAGCGAGATTTTCCCCGCTTTCAGCGCGCCGACGGAGTTGTAGACCTCCTCGATGTCGACATGGTGGCCGCCGCACTCGCGGCCGAGTTGGTAACCGCAGGCCAGCACCAGGCTCGGAAGATTCAGGCGTCCGGCCGCCATGAGCTGTGCCGGGGTGGTCTTGTCGCAGGACGCGAGCAGGATCATGCCGTCGAGGACGGCACCCTCGACCTGAACCTCGACATCGTTCACCAGAAGATCGCGCGTGGGCATCAGGTAGCGGCCGCCCTTGCCCGCCGAGGTGACGAAGTCGGAGGGGGCGACGGTCCTGATCTCGAAGGGCAGGCCGCCGGCCGCGCGGATCGCCTCCTGGACGACCTCCGATACTTGATCGAGGTGCTGGTAGCAGACGGACAGGCGGCTGGATGAGTTGACGACCGCGATCTTCGGCTTGTCGAAGTCCGCCTCCGAGATCCCCATCGCGATCCATTGGGCGCGCCGGACCGCCCACCGCGTGGTGCCCGGCTCGAAGTAGCTACGATACTGTCTGGTCATTGCGGAAGTGTCCTTTCAATCGAGCTGAGCGCCGTCGCGGTTCAGCAGCACGCGGATGGTTGATCCATCGATGTCCCCCGGCTGCACGCGCTCGCGGACCGCGAGGCCCGCGGCGTGGCCGATGGCGTGCCCGTAGGCGAAGCATTGGGCAGTGACCCGGGCCGAAGCGACGGCCTCATGCTCGGCCGACAGGCATCGCCCGGCAGCGAGCAGCGACAGTCCGCGCTCCGGTACGAAGCAGCCGTAGGGGACCTCGTAGAAATCGTCGATCAACCACTCGACCCGCGGACGCTCGCCGCTGTGAAGCTCGATGGGCCAGGGCGAGCGGGCGATGCCGTCGCCGCGCTTGCGGCCCGACAGGATGTCGGTGTTGAGCAAGGTCTCGCGGCCACGGACTTGGCGGGTCTGCCGGACGCCGACCTGCACGCCGGTATCCTCCATCCAGCTCTGCTCGCAGCCCGCGAGGTTTGCCCGGAAGAACGCCGCGTAGGCCCGGGCCTGCCGTCGTCCGCGGATCTCGGCCTCGGTGAAATCGCGATGGTAGGTGGCGTTGAGCTCGCGACCGTCACCGCCGGTGACCCGGGTGCAGTTGCAGAGCAGCTCGCCCGGATGCGTCGTCGGGAAGAGCCAGATCTTGGTGCGCGGCAGGATACTCCCGCTCGGGTCGGCAGCCCGGATCGCCTCCGAGACCGCCATCGGCATGATCGTGTCGTTGCCGTAGGTCTCGCGGAAGCGCTCGACGTCGACGCCCTGGATGCGGAAGATCATGGTCGGGTTTTGGACCTGGCCGTCGTGCCCCATGAAGGTCGATAGGCCGGCCATCGCCGTGACGTCGGCGTCGCCCGTGGCGTCGACGGTCACGCCGGCGCGGACGCGGATCTTGCCCTGCTTCGTGTAAGCTTGGACGCCCGCGACGCGGTCTCCCTCGAGGAGCACCTCGGTGACCGTGCAGTGGTGGATCACCGTCACGCCGGCATCGACGAGCAGGTCGTCGGCGACCTCTCGCCAGACCAACGGATCGTGCACCCGGGTCCGGGTCAGGCCGTAGACGAGCGGAGGCGTCAGGCCGCCGCGTTCCTCCATGGCGGCGACGAACGTGCTCGCGAAGCCGTGCACGACGATGTCCGGCTCGGCGTTGCGCCGCGTGGCCTCGTACAGGCCGCAGACCGTTCCTGACAGACCGGCGACCGCCCCTCCGCCGCAGAAGCCGTAGCGTTCCAAGAGGATGACGCTCAGGCCCTGGCGGGCCGCCGTATGAGCGGCCGAGAGGCCGGCTGCCCCGCCACCGCAGACCAGGACGTCGGTCGCGAGTTCCTCGACGGGCCTGCGATCAAGCGTTCGCGCTTCTACCATGCGCTTCCTCCCTTTGGTCGGCCGACCGAGCGGCTCCTTCTGTGCTCTCGTATCTTACTAGTATGTTAGTCGCATGCAAGAGATTGACGTGCGGAATTTTCTTGCCTACTCGTATGCTGCTGACATGCTAGAAGTATGTGAGGGAGGAAAAAATGCGGTTTGGAGCAATCCCATACCGCTGGGTGATCGCGGTGACGTTATTCGTCGCCTACAGCATCCAGTATCTTGATCGTGTGAAAACGAATGTACTAAATCCCGTGATTGCGCACGATGTTGGTCTCTCAACGGCTGATCTCGGAACAGGCGCGTTCCTGATGCTGCTTTTCTATGGTCCGTCGCAGTACGTATCGGGTATCCTAACCGACCGTTTCGGAGCAAAGCGCATCTTGATATTCTCGGTCATCGCGTGGTCAATTATGACGGCATGGATGGCACACATTCAAACTCGGGACGAATATTTCTTCCGAATGGCGCTGTTCGGAGCGTTGGTCGGAACGGAATACGTACCGTCTGCGCGCATCCTCATGCGTTGGTTCAACAAGGAAGGGCGGGCGCGAGCGCAAGCGCTCCTGTCGTGGGCCTGGATCCTGACCCCGGCATGGGCGAGCGTGTTCGCGACCCAGTTCGCGCATGCTGCTGGCGACTGGCGCATCGTCTTCTACGTGACCGCAGCGTTCGGCGTGGTGCCTTTGCTGATGATCATGTTGATGATTTTCGACCGGCCTGAGCAGTTCAAGGGCGCGACTCCCAAAGACCTGGAATATGCCTACCGCGACGAGATCGAACGTGGTGAAATTCGCGTCGGCCACTATCAGGACGTGGAAGCAAAAGCACGCGCATCCGGTGGCATTCGATTTGTCGATCTGTTTAAGAGTCGGAGCTACATCGCGGTTGTCGTCGTCGATATCGTCATGCAAATTACGCTCTACGGAGCTCTGACCTGGATCCCATTATACCTATCCGATGTATTTCATTTCAAACTTCAGGAAATGGGCCTGTGGAGCGGTCTATACTTCGCTGCGGGCGCCATCGGTAGCTTCACCTCGTCCTATCTCTCGGACAAGGTTTTCCGCGGCAATCGGCGCATCATGATCCTGGCCTGCTTCGTCGGCCTGGCGCCTTTCGTCTTCCTGCTCGCACGTCTCAACGAAGCGGACCCGACGATGCTGGCCATTTGCCTGTGCGGCATGGGCTTCTTCGGCAACATGGCCTGGGGCCCGTTCCTGACCGTGCCCGCCGAGATCTTCTCGCCGGAGGTCTACGGCAAGGCAATGGGTTTCGTGAACGGGGCCGGCTACACGGTCGCCGCCTTCAGCGCCAAGATCTTCGCGAGCCTAGTGGTCGTCACCTCGACAGGGAAGGACTACTCGAACGGTTGGCTCTTCATCGGCGCGTGCGTGCTGGTGGGCGTGGTCGCGGCCAGCTTCATCAAGACGCGCGAGAACGAGGAAAGTCAGCCTGCCGGCAATCCGGCAGTCATCAAGGTCGGCTGATCGACATGGAGGCGGGCCTCGGATGCGGGGCCCGCCGCGAACTGCGAGGCGACGTGAGGCAGGCCCTAGTCCCGTCACGAGCGCCGCGCGGACACCGAAGCCTGAGGCTCGGCCACGAACCCGCACGCCATCCGGCAGATGGGGCGGAAGCACAGGCTCCGGAGCGATGCGCGCGTCTCGGGCTCACGTCGACGGCCACCGATCCCGCGTGGCGACTTGCGGGAGACTCGATTGCCGAGGTCGTAGTGACCTGAAGGCGTGGCACGTCAGACCGGGAGACTAACCCCGGCGCGATACAGCAAGTGCGATCCGCCCCGACAAATGACCGATGACAACAAAAACGATGAAGCCGGAGGAGACATCGATGCGAAGCCTTGCGATCCGTGCGGCGTGTCTCGCCGCCTTCACCATCGGTACGGGTACGGCCTCTGCCGAAGTCTTGAGGATCGGTGTCCTCTCGGACATGTCCGGACCCCAGGCCGATTTCGCGGGGCCCGGCTCAGTCCTCGCGGCACGGATGGCCGTTGCCGATTTCGGCGGGACGGTCGCCGGCATGCCGGTCGAGGTGCTGTCCGCCGACCATCAGAACAAGGCCGATGTGGGCGCCAACATCGCGCGGCAATGGATCGACGCGGACGGGGTCGACGCGATCTTCGACGTCCCGAATTCGGCCGTCGCCCTCGCGGTCAGCGGCTTGGTCGCGCAGAAGAACAGGGCGCTCGTCGTCTCGGGCGCCGGCACGTCCGATCTGACCGGCAAGAACTGCACGACCAACACCGTGCATTGGACCTACGACACCTGGGCCCAGGCCAACACGGTCGGCAACGCCGTGACGAAGTCCGGCGGGGACACGTGGTTCTTCATGACCGTCGACTATGCGTTCGGGCATGCCCTGGAGCGCGATGCGACGGAGGCGATCAAGCAGGCCGGCGGGCGCGTCGTCGGCACCGTGCGCCACCCGCTCGGGACTTCCGACCTGTCCTCGTTCCTGCTGCAGGCCGAGGCGTCGCGGGCGAAGGTGATCGGCCTGGGCAGCGCGGGCGTCGACACCGTCAACGCGGTCAAGCAGGCGGGCGAGTTCGGCATCACCGAGCGCGGCCAGAAGCTCGTCGCGATGCTGATGGTGCTCAACGACATCAAGGCGCTCGGCCTGCTAGCGGCGCAGAAGTTGCTGCTTTCGGAGGCCTTCTACTGGGACCTGAACGACGGCACGCGCGACTTCGCTAAACGCTTCGCGAGCGGCTTCGGCGGCCGCTACCCGAACATGGTGCACGCCGGCGTCTATGCCTCGGTCCTGCATTACCTAAAAGCCGTCGAGAGGACGAAGTCCTCCAAGGACGGCGCCGCGGTCGTCGCCGCGATGAAGGACATCCCGACCAGCGATCCGGTGTTCGGCCAGGGCAGCGTGCGCAAGGACGGTCGCGTCATCCACGACATGTACCTGTTCGAGGTGAAGGCTCCTGGCGAGTCCAACGGGCCGTACGATCTCTACAAAACCTTGGCCACCGTGAAGGCGGACAAGGCCTTCAGGTCGATGGAAGCCGGCCAGTGTCCCATCGTCGGCCAGAGAGCAGATTGATCTCCCACCGTGATCCGCCGGTGCGTCTAGGGCAGGCCAGATATGGCCGCAGCGCCGTCCGGACTGTTCGATGCCTCGGATGACAGCGGAGGAAGGTTCCTGCCGTGGGACAATTTCCCGGCACGCTTCGGATCGGCCAAAGATGGCGAGACCTGCGCGGTGGTGACACCTCGACGCCGGCGCACGTTCTTGGCCGAGGAACCTTCGCACACAAGCGTCGACGCACCTTTACGTCAGGAAGACAGCGATGAAGACTTGGAGTGAGATACTAAGAAGATCCGTTCTGGTGGCGTTCGCCGTCCCTGGCTTGTGGCCACTTCACTGCGCAGCCGAGGCTCCGGTCACCATCGGCCTGATCACCGACATGTCGGGTGTCTTCGCCGACGCCGACGGGCCGGGAGGCGCCGAGGCCATCAAGATGGCAATCCAGGATTTCGGCGGAGAGGTGCTCGGACAGAAGATCCGCTTCGTCTCGGCGGACCATCAGAACAAGGCCGATGTCGGTGCCGCCAAGGTGAGGGAGTGGTTCGACCGCGACGACGTCAGCATGGTCATCGCTGGGCCGAACTCGTCTGTCGGCTTGGCCGTCAACAAGCTCGCGCGTGACCGCAAGCGGGTGTTTATGCCGATTGGTTCCACGACCTCCCGCCTGACGAACGAAGACTGTTCGCCTTTCACGGTGCAATACGCCTACGACACCATCGCGCTGTCGAAGGGGACAGGCCTCGCGATCACCAAGCGGGGTGGCCGGAACTGGTACTTCGTCACCGCGGATTTCGCCTTCGGCACCTCGATCGAGAAGGATACCCGGGAGGTGGTGCGGGCGCTCGGCGGCAACGTCCTGGGCTCTGTCAAGCACCCGCTCGGCACCGTGGATTACTCCTCGTACCTTCTCCAAGCCCAGGCCGCCGCACCGGACGTGCTTGGCTTGGCCAATGCCGGGGCCGATACCGTCAATTCAATCAAAGCGGTCAGCGAGTTCGGGCTGGTCGGCCAGATGAGCGTCGTCGCGATGAACCTGTATCTCAGCGATGTGCACGCCCTGGGGCTCGACGCGGCAAAGGGCATGTACATGACGGACGGCTGGTACTGGGACCTCAACGACCGGACCCGGGCCTGGGCCATGCGCTACTTCGCGCGCACCGCGCGGATGCCGACGCTGCCCCAGGCGGCCGACTACTCCGCGACGTGGCATTATCTCTCCGCCGTGAAGGCCGCTGGCACCCGCGACAGCGAGACCGTGATGGCCAGGATGCGAGAGACGCCGGTCGATGATTTTTTCGCGCACGGATACATCCGCGCGGATGGGCGCATGGTCCACGACATGTACCTCATGCAGGTCAAGACGCCGGCCGAGTCCAGGTACGCCTGGGATTACTACAAGGTCATTGAGACGATCCCGGCCGAAGCCGCTGCGGCCACGAAGGCTGAGAGCCGCTGCGAGCTCTGGCGCTGACGGGACGGCTTCGGCGTGACGGTGGCGGTCACGACCTTGGGAGACGACGTGCCGGGAATGGGCCACGTCACGGTGTTGATGAGACAGCTGCTGGAAATGTTGCTTAGCGCTTCGTAACGAACAATCGAATGGACAAGGCGCAGAGTCCATAAGCGCTCATCCCGCTACATTGGCCTGAGTCACGGATAATGTCCCCTTACCCATGCGGTGAACTCTGAAGCAGACGGGCTGAAATCGGCCAGCCTCGGTTGCGCCGAATCGCCGGTGCGCGCAGGGCCGGACGTTCGGCTTGGTCCACGTTACCGAGGCAGTCAAAGCGTATCGGGCGGATCGATGGCGGACCGTAGGGCTGCTCTTGCCGCGTTGGGGCGCCCGGATAGAGTAGCTGCCCCTGCAGCGCCGGTGTGACGGCGTCAACTACGAACCTGTTCACCTCCTGCCACGAGCCGCGCCAATCCGGATGTTGTCCTCGCCATCCCCCGATCTGTCCGCCTTCCACGAGTTCCTCGGAGAGGGTGGTCTTATCACCGATGCCGCCAGCTTGACGCGCTACACCCACGATCAGCGCGCGTTGATGCAGGGGCAGACGCCTGGCGTTCTGCGCCCGCGCTCGACCGAGGAAGTCCTGGAGATCGTCCGACTTGCGGCGCGCCTCGGCTTCGGCCTCGTGCCTCAAGGAGGCAACACCAGCTATGTCGGCGGTGCCACGCCCGAACCCGGCCGCGAACAGCTCGTCGTGACGCTCGAGCGGATGAGTCGGATCCGATCCGTCGACGCGACGGGCTTCGCTCTTGCCTGCGACGCCGGCACGATCCTCGCCGACGCGCAGGCGGCTGCCGAGGCACGCGGCTGTCTGCTGCCCCTGAGCCTAGGTGCCGAGGGCAGTTGCCGTCTCGGCGGCAATGTCGGCACCAATGCCGGGGGACTGCAGGTGCTTCGTTACGGTATGACTCGCGACCTCATACTCGGCCTGGAAGTTGTGCTGCCGGACGGATCGCTGTTCTCCGACATGCGGACGTTGCGCAAGAACAATATCGGCTACGACCTGAAGCAGCTTTTCGTCGGCGCCGAGGGCACGCTCGGCATCGTGACCGGGGTGGTGCTCAAGCTCTGGCCTGCGCAGACACGGCGTGCCACGGCTTGGGTGCAACTCACGGCGGGCGCACATATCCCGAAGATCGCCGCTCTGGTCCGACAGGAGACAGCAGACCTCGCTTCCACCTTCGAGCTCATCTCGGCCTCATCGTTGGAACTCGTCGCCGACATGCGCGGCGCCGAACTCGGGCTCGCGTCCGGGCCCGGCGGCGCGGTGCTGCTGGAACTCTCCGCGTCCTCGGAGCGCATCCCGCTCGACGACATCCTTTTGGGCACTCTGGAAGCGCTGATCGAGGCTGGCCATGTCGAGGATGCTGTGCTCGCCCAGTCAGAGCGGCAGCGGCGCGAGATGTGGACGATCCGAGAGACCATCCCCGAGGCGGAGAAGCACGCGGGTGGATCGGTCAAGCTCGACATCGCCGTACCGACATCGGCCGTCTCCACCTTCCTGATCCGGGCCAGCGGGGTCGTGGAGGCGCATGCGCCGGGCACGCGTCTGTCATTCTACGGGCATGTCGGCGACGGCAACATCCACTTCAATCTAATGGTGCCGAAGGGCCGCGACCGGATCGCCTTCACGCGAGAAGTTGATGAGGGCGTTGCTCATGCGGTCTACGCGGTGGCGATCGACCTCGGCGGGAGCTTCAGCGCTGAGTACGGCATCGGCCGGTTCAAGCGCGATTTGTTGGCCCGCTATGGCGATCCGACGCGACTGGCCCTACTCGGCGCTCTTAAGCAGGCAATTGATCCGCATGGATTGATGAATGCGGGGGCGATGATCTGACCGGAAGAGCCAAGCCGCCCCGGCGGTTCAGTAAGTGTGCACGACACCAGTCGTGAGCCGGCTCGCGCGGGAAATAGACCTCATCGACCACTTCAGTCAGGCACCGATCCGAGCTGCCTAGCGGCCGAAGCGTGCCCGACACGGCGAGCCCAGCGAGGGAAAGTTTTGTGTCCGCTTTTCCGCTTTTGTCGCCAAAAGCAGACGCGCTGCTTTCGACCAGCATCGGCCACCGCGCATAGGTTGACTGAACGTCTCAGATGGGTGGATTTCTTCCGGGCCGCTTCCGAGCAAACATTCAGGAAAGCGGACATCGTCGTCGAGCCCGCTTCCGACCCTGGCTGTGTCAAAACCCCGAAGGTGGTAGCTTTCCTCTGCACGACCGGAGGATGGCATGGGACGGTTCGTTGTCGGTGCCGAGCGCGATCAGA
>NZ_NPKS01000044.1:0-43602 GCF_008329595.1 Methylobacterium sp. P1-11 | reverse complement strand
CTGGCCAAGGCGCGCGGCCTGTCCGACTTCGCCGCCGATCCGGCCGGAACCTTCATCTTCCGGTTCGAGCCGGCCAGCGTGGTGCGGCGGCTCAGCCCCAGCTCGCGCCTGCTGGGCACGCCGCTGGTGCCGGTGGTCTACCGGATCGACATGCGCGACCCGAACAGCCTGTTCGTGTCCCAGGCGTTCCGGATGCGCAACCGCGATCTGATCTACGTGTCGAACGCGCCGTTCACCGAAGTCCAGAAGGTGCTCACCGCCTTCAACGGCGTCACCGGACCGCTCGCCTCCGCGGCCACCGCTTACACATACACGAAGTAAGCGCGGCGCAGACTTTTCAGCGATCTGCTGATCTGATCCCTCTGACGGCTGGGAAGTCCGTTAGAGCGACTGCCCGCCCGGCCAAGCGCCGCGGCGGGCACTTTATTTTCCAGCGGCCTGAAGCGCACGAACCTGCTCGAGATCTATGCGGGCGATAAAAACAAAGTCGGTGGTGATCAGCGGATGATGGTCGCCGCTACCGCTGCAGGTCACGCTCAAGATCGGCTCTGACTTGCCCCTCATGTTCGTCCTGACGCGGACGACCTCCGTCTCTCCCGAATGAGGGTCGAGTACTACGTACCATCCCGGCTGTTTTGGCTTCTCTTCGGATCGAATGGGTGTAATCATGAGTGTCGTCTCCTCGTCCCCGCTCAAGCTGTATAATGCAGGCGTCGTACCAATCCCGAATTACAATCTGGTGACCTGGTCTTGCGTCCTGCGCGCGGACGTGTAGCGCTCTATCCTTCACGATCTGAACGGACCCTGAGCCCGGCCCTCAGCCGCGGCGGGCTTTGTCGTTTCGGAAACCATTCGGCCGTACCGCCACGCCATGTCCGAGCTTCCGTCTGCCGTCACCTCCTGGCGCGACCAGATCGAGCGCCTGTCCGAGCACGCCTCGCCGTGCCGGTATCTTCTGCCGACGAAGTGGCCGCCCATGCGGGCGAACGCGCTGGCCTTCATCGACCAGTTCGGCGCCTAGGCGCACCAGTTGGGCTGGACCGCCGAGCAGCTGTTCGGCGTACATCCGGAATACAGCTTCCTGCGCGTGGAATATGCCGGCGCCCTGATGGTCAACGCCAGCCCGGCCGTCGGCGTCGAGCCCGACCGGATCGTGTTCGAGCGCTTCTCTGGCTGCAGGACGAAGCCGGGTCAGACCTGGGGGCCGATCAAGGCCGCCCTGCAGCTAAGTCGCGGCGTCTCACCGACGCGAGCCTATCGAGTAATGCCAATGAATATGCTGGGCGGCTCCATCAGGCATGATAGGCCTGCTTGATCATCCCCCTTAGCTGCTCCGCATCCTGCCCCTTGGAGCGATGGACAAAAACATAGTTATGATCTTCAATAGTCCCCATCACATCGTAGGCATTGCTAGTGAGCAGCTCCCGGCACTTTTCGAACTCATGCGGAAATAATTCTATGTAAAGCGCAGGAGCGCAACGATTAAAGGTATCTAGGCCGCCCTGCAGCATAGCGAAGGTATGGCCCTCGACGTCTATTTTTGCGAAATGCACGTTGCGAAATTTGTAAGAGTCTAGGGTCCGGATCTGGATCGCTCCCCCGCCATCCTTCCTGGAGTGAACGGTGGCCTGCATCCGATTCGACGGGATCGATACAGGGTCGCCGGAACCGCTCTCCGCACCTAGAGCGATCCTGTGGGTCTTTACGATCTTGCCGAGATTGTTCAGGCTCACATTGCGTTCGAGTATGTCATATGTTTCGGTGATTGGCTCAAACGCCTGGATAGAAGCCGCACCTGCAAGCTTCCCCCAGAACACGCTGTGATTGCCCACGTTCGCCCCGATGTCGAGGATGTGCTTCCCAGCGACGAACGGAGCCAGCACCTCCACCGTTTCTTGATCCCAAAACGTTTCGTTCATGAGATAGTGGGTTTGAATGTGATCCACGCTCGCCCGGGGGATGTAAAAACTAACGGGCGCCGTTCCTTGATAATAGAAAGTAATCACGTTCTTCGGCTCTAACAGAGATATTTTCTGTAGTCTGAGTTGCCCGAGCGTATAATTGTGAGTCCATTCGATATATGGCTTCATAAACTCGAGCAGGTCAATAATTTTATCGAGCTTCTTGTCTTCTTCGCTCACCAATATCTCCGCAATTGCATGGCCGACCATACTTCCGTGTTGCCCGAAGGGCTACACCTACTGCTGTAGCCGAGCACCTATATCATCAACCTCTCGTTGCGGATCTAGACGACGGCACCGCGCCGCCTTCTGCACACCTAGAAATCGGTCCGAAGGGCTGCGGCAGATCTCGCCTGTGATCTGCGAGGATGTCGGGGCAAGCCCGATCTTAGCCGACGCAGGATGTTCCGCCGGCCAAGCCATTAACGCGTCGAGCCTTCTCGGGGCGCATGGCGCGCGTATGTCCAATCGCATACCAAGCCTGCCATGCGCTTCGAGATCCGATCTACCGGCCGCCACCTCTGGACGTGGGTGCTGCTCGATGCGGTGCACATGACGGCAATGGAATCGGACCGGACCTTCCGGTCCGAGGCCCAGGCATCGGCAGCAAGCGATTTTCGTCGCTCTTCAGCACCTTCTGACCGGGCCGGCAGTCGGCCCATCAGGAGGGCCGGCACATGCCGTTCAGCGAGCCCAAGGAAGGCATTATCAGGTACCCGCGGGGGCAGAAATGGAGTGAGATCGGCCCGTGGCTGGTCAACGTCATCTCGAGCGCAGGCATCGGTCTGCCGGGCGTACGTATGGCCGCACTATTGGCGGATGCCTTCAATTCAAAGACCGCCGCGTGCTGGCGTACAAACGGCCGAATGGCCGAGACCCTTGGGGTCAGTCCGTCAGCCGTGATCGAGGGGCTGCGTCAGCTTGAGAGGAACGGACACATCACATCTATCATGGAGCCGCGCAATGGCAAGTTAATGCGGCACCTCTACCCGAAGTGGAATGAAAGCACGGCCAGGCGTGAGGTGCGTGCACCGCACGGTGGCGTCCCCAAAGGCACCAAACCCAAGGTGAGCCCGGCGGCCGTCGTTGGTGAAGCTACTGCCGTGCCGAAGGCCGCGACAGCTTCAACCTATGAGCCTGCGCGCCGTGCGGAGGACCAAGGCCGGAAGTCCAGTACGCGCCGGAGCACCTCGCCGGATCCTGGCTCGCTCGTTGTCCAGCTCTCCGAAGGTGGCATGCCCTACCTGAAGAGCGACTTGGAAGAACTCGTCCGTCAGACGCGCTTCGTTGGCCTGAGTCTACGCAAAGCGGGGACCGAACCGGCCCCTGTACAGGGGACCGAACCACGCCTGGCCGGGGGGACTGAACCAGCACTGGTGGGGGGCTGAACGGCGGCAGGGCGAGGGCGCCGAGGTTCAGCCCCCTTTAATCCTGGAAAAATCCGCACATCAATCCCTCACTCCTATCCAGGCCGCTCCCAAAGCGAAGGATCCGCGGCCGGCTTTCGATGGGAGGAATGATCGGACGGATGTGATTGGTTGTAGCCATCCCGGTTGCCGCCACCCGGCCTCTTACGTCTGCGAGGCGATCGGTGTGACGTTCTGTGTTCGACACCGCGGCACAAGCAATCGGACAGTGCCGATCCCGCGCGCAATGACGTGATAGATGGCCGCCAAATGGGCTGTGGGACTCGGCGACCGCAATCGCGCTAGGCGCCTTTGCGACGTCGGCCCCGACCAAAACCTCGCTATACTGCGCCAAGGTTCGCTCTTCTGCGGGGAGAATCGGCTCAACCAATCTCCATTTGAAGGCGCAGTGTAGGGCGAGTTCCCGAGCTGCGGACATACGAGCTTAAGCTTGAGACAACGGAACCGCCCTTCGACCGGCTCCGTTGAACAGGGTAGTGGGAGCAAGACTTCAACGGCGGCACGATCTCGCGTGAGGCCATCTACCAACCTCCGCCAATGTGCTGGCGCGGCAGCGCGCAAGTTCCGGATCGAGTGCCATGGGCTCTTGCGCCCGCAGCGGCGCTGCGAAGGCGCGCGCCTCGCTCACCGTTCGGTCGTTCTCCAAAAAAGCAGCTTAGACGGGTGCGGTCAGGAAATGTCTCTCCCGCTCCGGTGCATCGTCGCCCAATTGGAACAGGCGCGTCGCCTACCGCAGATTGGTGCCGTACCGTGGCGGAAGCGGAACTGGGCCTAGCGGATGCGCCCCTTAGTTTGGCAGCGCGGGCCCCTACCGCCACGACGACGCCTGAGAAGCAGAGAGTGCGTACCTCCTGCCAGAGTCGGCTCGCATTGCCCTCGCCTTCGCGTAAATGCTGGGCAGGGCAGGGGCGATTTGAGTCGGTAATGCGGCCCTGCTCACCCCAGCGTGCCATGTTGGTGCCGCGTCCTTGCGCAGCCAACGTCGGATAGCGTTGCCGACGCCATCGAACGGATTTGGACCAGAGCGGGCACGGGCCGAGCAAATGCCGCGATAGGTAAATGTGCTTCGTCGCGACGCTGCGATGCGTAAAGTTGGGCTCGGCGTGGGTTCCGCTTGCACAGACGTGCATCACGTTTCCGCGCGCCGTCCCGGAGGAGACACGGCGGTAACCATTCGGGCGCATGCCCCTCGGAGGAAGCCTCTGAGCCGTCATGACCAGCCAACAACCGACGATGCCCCGCCCGCTGACGGCGGCGCCCCACATCCTGGAGACGACGATCCTTGCCGCGCGGGTCGCGGCGCCGGCGGCCTGGGATGCCGGCGCCGCGATGGTCCGAGCCGCCGCGGCGCCGAAGCCCCGCCCGCCGGCGCTCCGGCTGCCGCTCGCCGCCTAGCAGCGACCACGTCCGCCCCCGGGACCCAGCAGGGCTCACCGCGGCGAGCCTTTTTTCGTGCGCGCCGCCCTCGCCCCCGGGGCGAGACGGATTTTCCGGCCGGGGACGGATTATCGCGCCGCGGCGCACGTCAACATCCCAACATGCCAAGGTTGGAGGAATTCTCAGGTCCGCCGGCTCCGCCTCTTCCAAGGGGTGTGCCGGGTGATGCGCGGGCGACGGCCCGTCACGGGGTGGCGCGCCGGCCGCGAAGGCCTGTCACCGTGGTTGGCACAGATTTCGAAATAATGTGATGGAGCGGCCAATATAATCTGCGTTCAGGCACAGATTTTTTCGCTTGCATCGCGCATCTTTTCTGTCAAAACGGTGAAGCTTATCTTCTGGATTGGAGTTTATACATGCGTATGCTTGCAATCGGCGCCATCCTCGCCATTGTCGTGCCGCTCGCAGCGCAGGCCCAGGAGGCCGGCGATGCCGCCGCCGGCGAGAAGGCGTTCGCCCCCTGCAAGGCGTGCCACAACTTCCAGAAGAACGGCGTGGGCCCTGACCTGAAGGGCGTCGTCGGCCGCAAGGCGGGCACCTACGAGGGCTACAACTACTCCGCCGCCCTGAAGAATTCCGGGATCACCTGGGACGAGGCCAACCTGCACGAGTGGCTGAAGAACCCGAAGACGAAGGTGCCGGGCAACAAGATGATCTTCCAGGGCATCGCGGACGACAAGAAGATCAACGACGTCATCGCCTACCTGAAGTCCCAGTCCTAAGTCGGACAGGCCCCGGGCCGGCGCGGCGCGAGATCTCCCGCCGCGAATCGATCGCGATCAACCCCGCCCGGTTCGGCCGAGCAGGGATCTCCACGCTGTATTCAAGTATTGTCGAAAAAATATTCTCGGTTCGCCGTCGCGAGAGCTTCCCTTCGCGCACGATTATGTTACTCCAGGCGCAGTCGCTCGGCGTAACGCACCGGGCGTCCTCAACCTTCAGCCCCGCTGGCAACCGCCGCGCGGGGCTTTTTCGTGGCTCAGCGCCCGCTGCCGGAGAACAGGCTCGACCCAACGCTGCCGGAGAGCTGGCTCGGCGTTCCCAGCTGCGTGCCGTTCGGGCTGGTGTCCAGGCTGAGATCGGGCGACACGAGGCCGCCGGGCGCGGGGTTGGTCGACTGGGCCGGCTCGAAGGCCTGCCGGCCGCCGGCCAGCGGCGTGATGACCCGCTCCTGTCGGATCGTCGTCTCACAGAGCCCCTGGCAGATCGGAACTGTCAGGTCGGTCTCCTGGCAGATCGCCTTCATCTCGCCGCGGATGCACGTGCAGCGACACAGCGCGGAGGCAGGGGCGGGCAGGGCCAGCAGGGCGACGGCGAGCATGAACGAGCGCATGATGATCGATCTCATTGCCCGCGACAGGGCGACCGGCCCTCATAGCACGGCGCTCCCCGGAGCTCGAACGTTCGGGTGCGTGCTGTCAGTCCCATGAGAGGCGGACGCTGAAACCTTAGGCGCCACTAAGCCGCCGTCACGGCCAGCGACCATCCGCGCGTTCCTCCGGTCGGTCCGTCCGATCGGTCAGACCGACTCCGGCGCCGGGCGGGCCGCTCGATCAGCTGGCGGTCACGCGGCGGTAGCTCGCCGCGAAGGCCTCGGCGGCCTCGCGCGTCAGGTCCGTCACCACCAACCCGGCGGTGTAGACGGTCCATCGTCCGTTCTGATCTTCCGTGATGCAGATCTCGGCCATCGGTCGCCTCCACTCCACGACACAACAAAGCCGAACGAAGCTGACGAGTTCCTGAACTGCGCCGGACGATCAGGAGGCCAGCGTGCCCTCCTCCCGGAGGATGCGGACGGGCCGGAAGGCGCGCGCGGCGACCTCGGCCTCGACCCAGACGCGGGCCGTCGCGGCCGCGGAGTGATCGGTGAAGGCGGCCGGGCGCGGCGGCCATTCCGACCCGGATTGGACGACGTAGCCGCGTGTGCCCGCGGCGCACGGGCCGACGTAGCCGAAGACCTTGCCGGTCCCGTCGACAAGGTCGGTGCAGTGGACCGGCCCCTCGATCCAGCGGAGATCAGGCATTGTCACGCCCCATGGTCTCACCCCGTGCGCAGTCCGGGCCAGCGCTCCGCGCGGGCCGATGTGAGTCGACGCCGGCGCGGGCCGCCCCTATACGCGCCCGGCGGCCGGATCGTCATCGGCGCCTTCTGAGCCCGCAGAGGGATCCGGCGTGGCGGACAGCGTGGCAATCGTCGGCCTGGGCTATGTCGGGCTCCCGCTCGCCCTGGCATTTGGCCGGGCGCAGATCACGATCGGCTACGAGCGCGACGCCGACAAGGTGGCGGCCTACCGGGCCGGGCGCGACCCGGCCGGCGAGATCGACGCCGAGGCGTTCCGGGCCGCCGCGCACCTCGCGATCACCGATGACCCGACCGCGTTGCATGCGGCGGACGTGATCATCGTCACCGTCCCGACCCCGGTCGATGCGGCCCAGAGCCCCGATTTCGACCTGCTGATCCGGGCCTCCGACCTCGTCGGGCGGCACATGCGGCCGGGCGCGACCGTGGTGTTCGAATCCACCGTCTATCCCGGCGCCACCGAGGAGGTCTGCATCCCCGTCCTGGAGCGGTCCTCGGGCCTGCGCTGGAAGAGGGATTTCTTCGTCGGCTACTCGCCGGAGCGGATCAATCCGGGCGACCGGGAGCACAGCCTCGCCAAGGTGGTAAAGATCGTCGCGGGCGACACACCCGAGACCCTGGGGCGGCTCAGGGCTCTATACGGATCGATCATCGAGGCGGGGCTCCACGCCGCCTCGTCGATCCGGGTGGCCGAGGCCGCCAAGGTCATCGAGAACACCCAGCGCGACCTGAACATCGCGCTCATGAACGAGCTGTCGCTCATCTTCGACAAGCTCGACCTCGACACGCAGGAGGTCCTCGCGGCCGCCGGGACCAAGTGGAACTTCCTGCCGTTCCGCCCCGGGTTGGTCGGCGGCCACTGCATCGGCGTCGACCCTTATTACCTCACCCACAAGGCCGCGATGATCGGTTACCACCCGCAGGTGATCCTGGCGGGGCGGCGGATCAACGACAGCATGGCGGCCCACGTGGCCCGCAGCACCGTGAAGCGGATCGTCCGGCGCGGCGCCGCCGGGCGGGCGCGGGTGATCGTCCTCGGCCTGACCTTCAAGGAGAACTGCGCGGATCTGCGCAACTCGAAGGTGGCCGATCTCGTGCGGGAGCTGGAGGAGTTCGGCTGCGCCGTGTCGGTCCACGATCCCCGCGCCGGCAAGGCGGAGGCCCGGGCCGAGTACGACATCGACCTCGTCGACTGGGCCGACCTGCCCGCCGACGCGGACGCGGCCGTGATCGCGGTCCCGCACCGCGACTATGCCCGGCTCGGGCCAGAGGCGATCGCCGCCCAGGTGAAGCCTGGCGGCCTGATCGTGGACGTGAAGGCGCTCTTCGAGAAGGCACCATTCGCGCGGCTGGGCTACGAGGTGTGGCGGCTGTGACGGCGGCCGCGCCGGTGCCGGGAAAGCGGCGAGACGCGCGGGCAGAAACGCGGCAAAAATCGCGGCAAGAAACGCAACAAGACCCGCGATCATCCGGACGACGAGGGAACACGCCATGGACGAGACGGGCCACGATCACCGGCAGCCCGCGCCCAGCGACGCGGCGGCGCTCGCGGAGCGGCACGCCCGCTACCCCGATGCGCAGATCCGCACCATCCTGAACGGCACGCGCACGATCGCGCTGGTGGGCGCCTCGGCTAACCCCGCGCGCCCGAGCTGGATCGTCCTGAAATATCTGCTCGACCGCGGCTACGCAGTGACACCGGTCAATCCGGGTCTCGCCGGCCAGGATCTGCTCGGACGCAGGGTGATGGCCTCCCTGGCCGAGGTCCAGGCCGCGCTGGGCGACCAGCCGATCGACATGGTCGAGATCTTCCGCAATTCCGCCGCCGCCGGACCCCTGGTCGGCGAGGCGCTGGCGCTGACGCCGCTGCCGAAGGTGATCTGGATGCAGCTCGGCGTGCGCGACGATGCCGCCGCCGCCCGGGCCGAAGCATGTGGGCTCACAGTGATCATGAACCGCTGTCCCAAGATCGAGTACGGCCGTCTTTCCGGCGAGATCGGCTGGACCGGGGTGAATTCCCGGATCCTCAGTGCGAAGAAGCCAGTGCTCGCCGCCCGCGGCGTCCAGAAGCTCACCATCGCGGAGCGGGGCCGGCGCACCGACAGCTAAAGGTATTCTGATACCTCATCAGTTAAACGGTTCAAAAATCTGGATTTTTTGCGACACTGCATTTCGCTATTGACCGAACCCGCGGGTCCGTCTATGCACCCGGCACCGCCGCCGCGTGTGCCACACGCGGCGGCTCGTTTTTCGGCACCCCGATGTCCGCGGATCCCGACGCGTCGGGGGCCGGTCCGTCGGAACCCCAGGGATTTGGCTATGAAGACCACCTCGCTGAAGCCCGCCGAGGTCGACAAGAAGTGGATCGTGATCGACGCGGAGGGCCTCGTCGTCGGCCGCCTCGCGTCGATCGTGGCGATGCGCCTGCGCGGCAAGCACAAGGCTGCCTACACGCCCCACGTCGATTGCGGCGACCATGTCATCGTCGTCAATGCGGACAAGGTGAAGTTCACCGGCCGCAAGTACGTCCAGAAGCGCTACTACTATCACACCGGCTATCCGGGTGGGATCAAGGAGCGCACGGCCAAGTTCATCCTCGAGGGGCGCTTCCCCGAGCGCGTGGTGGAGAAGGCCGTCGAGCGCATGCTGCCCCGCGGCCCGCTCTTCCGCCAGATCCTCGGCAACCTCCGCGTCTACAAGGGCTCCGAGCACCCGCATGAGGCCCAGCAGCCGCAGGCGCTCGATGTCGGCGCCCTCAACCGCAAGAACGTGAGCGCTTGATCATGGCGACCCTGCAATCCCTCGCCGACCTCAACCGGTCGAACACCGGCGCGGTCGATCCGGCCAACGAAGCCCCCGTCCACGTCCAGAAGCTGGACGCGCAGGGCCGGGCTTACGCCACCGGCAAGCGCAAGGACGCGGTCGCCCGCGTCTGGATCAAGCCCGGCAACGGCACCGTCACGGTCAACAAGCGCCCGGTGGAGACCTATTTCGCCCGTCCGGTGCTGCGCATGATCCTGCGCCAGCCGCTGGAGATCGCCGGCCGCGTCGACCAGTACGACATCACTGTCACCGTGGCGGGTGGCGGCCTCTCGGGCCAAGCCGGCGCGGTGCGCCACGGTCTCTCGAAGGCGCTGACCTACTACGAGCCGGAGCTGCGCGGCCCGCTGAAGCGCGAGGGCTTCCTCACGCGCGACGCCCGCGTGGTCGAGCGTAAGAAGTACGGCCGCAAGAAGGCCCGCCGCAGCTTCCAGTTCTCGAAGCGCTGATATCCGGTCACACCGGTGTCACGGAGAGGGCGGTTCCTGCGGGAGCCGCCCTTTCGCGTTTTCAGGCCGCGGCGTGGTCGTTGACAGGCTGTCGCACCGCGCGCACCTGATCCCCAGCCGCGGTGCCCGACTCGGGCGGCAAGGCATGTTTGAGAGAGCGAGACGGACGATGTCTGGCGCAGGCGCGACGAAGCCCACCGTGTTCATCGACGGCGAGGCCGGCACCACCGGTCTCGGCATCCGCGAGCGCCTGGAGCGCGACGGGCGGGTCGCCCTGCGCAGCATCGCGCCGGAGCATCGCAAGGATCCGGCGGCGAAGCGCGCGCTCCTCGCCGAGGTCGACCTCGTCGTGCTCTGCCTGCCGGACGAGGCCGCCAAAGAGACCGTGGCGCTGGCTGACAGCCTGCCCGGCGGTGGTCCCCGCGTCCTTGACGCCAGCACCGCGCACCGGGTCGCGGAGGGCTGGACCTACGGCTTCCCGGAGCTGACCCGGGAGCAGGAGGCGGCGGTGGCCCGCGCCCGGCGGGTCGCCAATCCGGGCTGCTACCCGACCGGCGGCGTCGCGCTCCTGCGCCCGCTGGTGGAGGGCGGCCTGATCCCGGCCGACCATCCGATCAGCGTCAACGCGGTCAGCGGCTATAGCGGCGGCGGCAAGAGCATGATCGAGGCCTACGAGCAGGGCACGGCGCCGCCGTTCCAGCTCTACGGCCTCGGCTTCGCCCACAAGCACCTGCCTGAGTTGCAGCGCTACAGCGGGCTGACCCGGCGGCCGATCTTCGTGCCGTCAGTGGGTAATTTCCGGCAAGGCATGCTGGTAAGCGTGCCGCTCCACCTCGAGACGCTGCCGGGCCGGCCCACGGCGGCCGACTTGGAGGCCGCCCTGCGCGCCTGGTACGCAGGCCAGCCCCTAGTGCAGGTCGTGCCGGGCGCCGCCACCGGTGCGCACCGCGAGAAGATCGAGCCGGAGGATCTCAACGACACCGACCAGCTGGAGCTGCGTGTGTTCGGCTCGGCCGAGCACGGGCAGGCGGTGCTGGTGGCGCGCCTCGACAATCTCGGCAAAGGCGCCTCCGGGGCGGCGGTGCAGAATCTCGGGCTGATGCTCGGGCTCGACGCCTGAGCGGATCATCCTGGCGCGCCGGCTCAGGCCGCCGGGGGTGGATCGAGGAGCACCCAGAGCCGCGCGATTCGGCCGTCGACGATCTCGGCCGCATCCGTCCCGGTGATCGCCACGGGACCGCCGGCCGGGCCGGCCTGCCAGAGGAGCGTGCCGAGCCCGTGATGCCCAACGGCGCTTCCCACAGGCGTGAAGCGGAAGGTCGGGCCGAACTGTTCGAGGAGCCGGCCAGCGACCTCCGCGATCGCGGCGCGGCCCCGCACGACGTCGGCCGGCTCGAACATCACGGGATCGTCCACGAACAGGTCCGCGAGTGCGGACGCGCGGAGGGCACCGTCGCGCTCGTTGAAGACCCGCGCGAGGTTCTCCCGGAGCAAGCGATCGTAGTCGGGCTCATCGCCGGCCCGGACCACGGCTTTTTCCTCGGACATGAACGCTCCCTCGCACCGACGCGGCCCTGACCAGTGGAGGATACGCGAGGCTCCCGCAGAACACAGCCCGCGCGATCGACGGCTGGTACAAACCTGCATCGCGGCCTATGCGACCCCCGGCCCGCCGCTTCCGCCGGCGGCAAGGATTGAGGGCGATGCGCGCGCAGGCACTCGGTGAGACGGAGGTCGACCTGATCGACCTCACGGCGGGACGATCGTGGCTCCGTTCGGATCACGCGCCGCTGCCGACCGGGGTTACCCAGATCCAGATGGATCTCGGCCTGCGCTTCCCGCTCCATTCCGTCCGTATCGCCGGTGACATGGCTGGTCCGCGGCCCGGCCTTGCCCTGTCCGACGATGGAGAGGTCTGGCGGGAACCGGTCCTCGACGCGGTCCCCGCTTGCACAGGTGCCACGGCCCTGACGCTCGCACCTGGGGAGGGGGCCTGGGCACGCCATGTCCGGGTCACGGCAACCGGAGCGCAGGGTCAGGTGGTGCGAATTCTGTGCGCGCAGGCCGATTTCGACCTCATCGTCCTGCGGCGCGTGCTGGACGTGCCGTTCGACATGGCCGACGAGCGGCCCGGCGCGAACCCCTACGTCTCCTACCGCCTCGTCAGCGCCGAGCGGCCGCGTTCCCGCGCCCTGGTCGGGCTCGCGCTCTACGAGTGCGGCGCCTTCGGCAACTGCCTGATCCAATTGCTGCTCGCCATCGGCATCGCCCGCAATCTGAACCTGAAATATATCAAGCTCCCGGCCGCCGACCGGAGCGAGGTGATCGGCCTGACCGGCCCCCTGACCTGCGGCGGCCTCACCTTCATCCCCGGCTCGGAGCCGCTGCCGGAGGCGGGCGCCTTCCTGTCGGGGATGTATTTCGACCTCGGGATCCAGCAGCTCGCCGGCCCCCTCGGCCCCGACGAGACCCGAGACATCGTGCGGACCTGCATCCGGCCGCTGTTCAACCGGCTGCCGCGGGACATCCCCGCCAAGCCCGACGACGAGCTGCTGATCCACATCCGCTCGGGCGACATCTTCAGCACCTGGGTGGCGCCGACCTACCCGCAGCCGCCACTCGCCTTCTACCAGATGGTGATCCGGCGCCTCCTGACGGAGGGCCGCATCGCGCGGATCAAGATGGTGTTCGAGAACCGGCTCAACCCGGTGATCCCGGTGCTGGAGGCCTGGATCACCGCGCTCGGCGTGCCGCTGACGACGCAGAGCGGCACTCTCATCGACGACGTCACGGCACTGATGAACGGGCGCTACCTCGTCTTCGGGCTCGGCACCTTCGGACCGGGGGTCTGCCAGCTCTCCGAGCATGTCGAGCAGGTCTTCTACTTCGCCTCCGGCTGGCCGCAGCATTTCAAGAGCATCCCGACCATCGGGCGGGTGATCGAGGTGCTGGACGTTGCCGGCGGCTACACGAAGGTCGGCGAGTGGGACAACTCGCCCGAGCGCCGCGCGCTGATGCTCGAGTATCCGGCCGAGAAGCTCGCGTTCGACGACGCCTGAACCCGGCCGCGCCGCGGCGCCTTGCCGAAGCCGGCAAAACCGGTGACAAGCCCTCGAGCCACCGCCGGAGGACAGACTTGGCCAGCGCTGACCCATCCTCGGAGGCCCTGCGCGTCAACGCCTTCGACATGCACCGGGCCGAGGTTCTGATGCGGCTGCGGCGCCGGTTCCGGCCGCGCCACACCACCCTGGTCAGTTTCGCCGCCAAGTACCACTACGTCGAGAGCCAGCGCCGGCTGGTGGCCTCGGCCGCCGCCACGGGCGATTTCGACACGATCGAGAGCTGGTCCCCCGACCGGCTGCGCGCGACGCCGTTCTACCGGGAGCACCGCGAGATCCTCGACCGGTCCCGGGGCGCCGGCAACTGGGCCTGGAAGCCCTACGTCATCGCCGAGGCGCTGGAGAAGCGCCGCGACGGCGACTTCGTCGTCTTCAGCGATACCGGCATGCAGGCGGTCGGCGACGACCCGCTGCCGCCGGTGGCGCCGCTGCTCACCTGGCTCGACGGCTCGGAGCGCCGGGTCGCCGTGGGTGTGCTGCACGGGAAGCCGCAGCGGGCCTGGACCAAGCGCGACTGCTTCGTGCTGATGGAGTGCGACGCGGCGCGCTACTGGGATGCCGACCAGATCCAGGCTTCCTGGATCGCCTTCATGGTGAGCCCCGCCACCCGCCGGCTCGTGGCCGAGTGGCTGCGCTACGCGGGCGATCTGCGGGTCGTCACCGACAGCCCGAATCAGATGGGCCTGCCGGATCTCGAGGGCTTCATCGACCACCGCTTCGACCAGAGCATCCTGTCGAACCTGATCTACAAGCTCGACCTGGAGATCCCGCCGCTGCGCCAGCCGTCCAAGCAGATCCGGACGCTGATCGACGAGCTGGAGATGGACACGCTGGTGGCGATGCGGCCCTCCGAGAACATCGCGCTGGGCAAGACCTGGACGGCGAGCTCCGCCTCGCCCTGGTCGGGCACCACCGGCATCTACGGCGAGCGCACCACCGGCGACCCGTCCTTCTTCTTCCACACCGGGCTCGACCGGAACCCCTGGTTCGTGCTCGATCTCGGCGCGGTCGAGCGGGTCTCGGAGATCCGGATCTACAACCGCTGGGGGCAGCTCAGCGAGCGGGCGCAGCTGATGCGGGTCTGGCTGGGCGAGACTGACAACGACTACAGCCTCGTCTTCGACGCCGTGGACGCCCACTGCCATCCCGGCCTGCCCCTCCACCTGCGGTTCGACAACGCGCGGTTCCGCTACCTCAAGATTGATCTCGACGAGGAGCAGCACCTGCACCTCGACGGGATCGAGATCTTCGCGGCGCGCTGACGCCGCCCCGGATCGCGACGGCATGAGCACGCCGATGCAGGACAAGCCGCTGTTCCCGTTCGGGCCGATCCTGTTCTTCGGCGATTCGGTCACGGCGGAGCTGGTGGCCGAGACACCATCTCTCTTCTCCGGACCCCAGACGGTCGCGCGCGGAATTGCCGGCCAGTCGACCCGGGACATGGGACGCCGGCTTCGCTCCGACATCGCCCTCTACGGAGCCCGTGGCCTTCACCTCATCGGCGGCCGCGACGACATCCTCAGCGGCAAGGCCGCGCCGTCGCTGGACAGCATCGTGGCCGACTTCACCGCGATGCTGCAGGACGCGCGCGACCTCTACGTGCGGACCTGGGTCGGCTCGATCCCGCCGGTGGATCCGGCCGCGCCGGCCGCGGCCGGCTTGCCCATCCCGCTCATCGGGCAGGTCAACGCGTGGCTGCGCGATCACGCGCAGGCGTACGGCGCGCAGTTCATCGATTACGACGCCGTCCTGGCGACCGGGACGGGTGCGCTCAGGCCCGCTTTCAGCGACGACGGCGGCCGGCTGAACGCCGCCGGCTACGCGGCGCTCAGGGACGCGATGATGGCGGCTCTGACCGCCCCGGGTGTCGAGCAGATCTGGGCCCCGCCGGAGAGCGAGGACGCCGCGCGTCGGCGCAAGTTCCTGCACCATTTCGGCTATCTCGATTCGAACACGCGCTATCCGAGCCCGTTCATCCAGTTCGCCGGCAAGCCGGGGGCGACCCATTACGGCGTCCCGTTCGACGCGGACGGCTTCCTGAACGCCGTCCCAATCGGCGCGCGCAAGCCGGAGGGCGAGACCCGGATCCTGGTCGTCGGCGACTCGACCACGATCGACGGCGGCGACATCGCCAACACCCTGCCAGGCCGCATCGAGCGGATCCTGCGGGCGGGCGGGCTCGACAGCGCGAAGGTCTACAATTTCGGGGTGATGTCGAGCTGCCTCACGCAGATGACCCACCTGATCTGGTCGCGCCTGATCACCTACAGCCCCGACGCGATCCTCGTGCTCAGCGGCAGCACCGACCTGTTCCAGCCCTGGACCTACGATCCCCGGCCGGGCCACCCCTACAACGCCTTCATCACCCAGCGGCTCTACGACCACTTCTTCGACACGCACGATCCGCGGGCCCGCGAGGACGGCCTGTCCTACGAGGCGCTGATCACGCTGATCTACGAGGAACTGAAGCGGCTGCGGGCCGAAGTGGGCTGGCAGAGCCCCGGCTGGGAGGACGCGATCGTCCACCATTACGAACTGGCGGCGCACCGGCTGACCAAGCTGTCCCACGACCACGGGGTGCCGATCATCAGCGTCCTGCAGCCGACGATCCTGCGCAAGCGCCACCTCACCGAGGTGGAGCGAGGCGTCGCCTCGGGGGCGTTCCTGGCCTATCTCGACCGGCAATACGCCAAGCTGGAGGCGTTCACCGCGCAGCTCGCGGCGCGGCGCCCTTACCGGCGCACCTTCACGGCCCTCGACCTCAGCGGCATCTTCCGCGACCGGGAGGAGGGGACCTTCTACGACATCGTCCACTACGACGATCCCGCCCGCGAGATCGCCGCGACGCGGCTGGCCGCCGAGATCCGCGGCGCGCTGGACCGGGCCCGCGCCCGCATGCCGTTAGCGCGGGCGAAGCGGCTGTTCAGGGGTCCACGGCGCTAAGACTGCATCCGAGGGCGTTGAAACGGGGCTGCGGCGTTGCGCTTTGCGCAGGTCCCCGCTCGCGATCAGCCCTGCTCGGGCACCCGCTTCACCCGGTGGGTGAAGATCACCGAGAGCCAAGGCACGACCTCGTGCTCGACCTCGATGGAGAGCAGCACCTCGAGGTGGAGCGCGTAGGGGAGGGTGAAGCGGAAGCCGCAGCGGGCCTCCTCCATGGTGGTCGGCATGTCGCCAAGCACCGCCGCGATCACGTCAGGCCGGTGAACGTCGACGGGAATGCGCTGGACCTCACCGTCGATCTCCGCGACCAACGTCACCTTGGCGCGGCTCGCCGAGACAACCCAGCCGGACAGCACCACTTGCCCGTCCTGGATCTCGGCCCAGATCCGGTCCTGGGGGGCTTCGAGATTGGCGCGGGCGAAGGAATCCGACAGCTCGCCGTCGAGTTCGGCCACGGTGCAGCCGACCTCGTACTTCTCGAAGCCGCGCCCCTCGCCGAAGATGCCGGCGAACTCCTTCTGGTACTGGGCGATCCGGGCGTTCTTGATGTCCTCCGGCAGGCCCGACCACTGCCCCTTCTCCTGGACCGTGTAGACCGAGAGCAGCTCCCGCAGGAACGCGATCCGGCCCTTGTCGGCGACGTAGAGATTCATCAGCCAGTCGGCCGCCGAGGCGTTCGCGTAGTAGGCCTCCGGCACCCGACGCAGGGCGTCGGCGCGGTAGAAGCAGCAGGAGAAGTTGGCGGTCAGCGGCGAGTTGGCCAGCACCGGGAAACTGATCGTTCCGGTCGGATAGCGGCCCTGTTCGTCATGCGGCAGGTAGGAGCCGGTCGCCGGGTAGTGGAGCAGTACCCAGTTAAAGCACATGTCCAGCTTGCGGTCGTTGCGCAGCATCCGCATCTGTATGGCGATCTTGCGGTCGGACAGCCAGTAATCGTCGGCCTCGCAGAAGGCGATGTACCGACCGGTGCAAGCCGAGAGGCAGTCCTGCATGTTGTGCAGCATGCCGAGGTTCTGCGGCCGGGGCCGCACCGCGATCCGCTCCGGATCGCGCGACCGGTAGCGCTCGACAATCTCGGCGGTGCCGTCGGAGGACTTGTCATCGCCGATCACGACCTGCAGGCGGAACAGCCCGCGCTGGCCCAGCACCGCGTCGAGGCAGCGGCCGATATCTGCGGCGTGGTTGTAGGCCGTGACGATGACGCTGACGGTGAGCTGCTCCATCAGCCACGCGCGCAGCGCCTCCGGCTCGCCTGAAAGGTCATCCGGAGCGTCGAGGCCCATGTCGCTCAAGGCGTCCCGAGCGATATCGGAATTGGCCTCGATCAGACGCCCGAGGCTCGCAACATCTTCCTCGTCGAGATAGGCCTCGGCCAGCCGGCGGAAGATCGCCCTCTGCGACGCCTCGTAGCCCGCCGCGTAGCGGCCGCCGAAATGCCCGCGCAGCTTGCGGAAGAACGCGATCTCGGCATTGCCGAGCTTCTTGTGCCGGGCAAGTTCGGTGGCGTAGGTCGCCCACATGCCGGCGGCGTGCTTGCGGTAGACCGCCATCACCTCCGGCAGGAAGCCGATGCGCCCGACCTCGGCGTGCATCAGGTGGACGTACCAGTCGCCGGGGGCGATGCCCTCGTCGAACACGAACGCTTCCTGGCCGTGGTAGCGCCAACGGTAGAGCACGCTGTTGGTCTGGACGAAGTTGTGGGCCACGAGGTCGGACAGCGACGGCTGCGGGCTGCACTGCTTCGGGTACAGCTCCTCGACCCCCAGCATGTCCTCGTAGACGACGCGCACGCGGTGGAAGCAGAGGGTGAATTCCGGGCGCGCTCGCAGGAAATCGACCTGTTTCTGGAGCTTGCGCGGGTCGGTCCAGTAATCGTCACCCTCGCAGATCGCCACGAATTCCCCGCGGGCGCGCGCCGTAAGGTCGGCGAAGTTCTTGTTCGGCCCGAGATTCTCGCTGCGCAGGACCGCCACGAGGTTGGGGTGGCGCGCAGCGTACTCGGCGATGATCTCGGCGGTCCCGTCCGTGGAGCGGTCGTCGCCGACCAGCAGTTCGAAGGGGAAGTCCGTGGTCTGGCCGAGGATGCTCTCCAGCGTCTGCCGGATGAAGGCCGCCTGGTTGTAGCTGATGCACAGGACCGAGACGACCGGCCGGTTCCAGGCCGGCGCGGGCTGGGTCTCGGCGCGCGCCCGGATCCAGGCCGCGAAGGGATTGACGAAGCTGCCGTTGAACGTCTCGTCCGGCGGCGCGGTGAAGTCGGCCCGGGGACGGCGCCCGAGCCGGGCACCGTACTTCACGTAGTGCTCCAAGGGCGACAGGTCGGTCAGGCCGACATCGGGATAGCGCGTCGCGTACCCGATATGGTCGAACAGGCCGCTGGCGTAGATCGTGGCGAAGTCTTCCTGCCACGGCTCGAGCGCGGGCGCGGCCTCTCCTGCACCGTCCTGCATCGATCAGATCCTTCGAACGCGCGTCAGCGGGTCGCTTTCCCAGACCAACCCCTCAGAGGGTGCTAGGAAGGCGTCCTTCCTCGGAGCCGTGATTGTAATAGTGCTGCGTCGGGTCGGCCCCGGCATTCGCGACGTCGTCGTTGCATGCGAGGTAGAACTGACGGTCGAACAGACCGGACGTTTCCAGCCAGCCGAGCATCGTCGCCTCGGGCACCACCGGTGCGCGGTCGGGAACAGCTGCAGCGGCCTCCCGATAGAGGTGGGCGAACCGGGCGATACGAGCTGCAACCTCCTTGGCAGCAGGCCTGCGCACCGAGGAGGCGACAACGCTCGACTGCTCGCCGGGGCGTCGGCGCTGTAGATCGGCCTCGGCCAATCGCACCAAGCGGGCGAGTTCGCCCTGCGCCTCCTTGAGCCGTGCCTGGGTCTCGGCGAGCTCGGCCCGCAGCGCTTCCACGTCCTCGCTCAAGGTCGGCTCCGTCTCAGTCACGGGGCCCGACAGGTCTCGGGCACGCAGCCGTCAGCGGGATCGGCCGGTGGCCGGCGCGTCAGGGCGCCCCAGTCGGGTTGCGGCCGGCTGTACGATCGCCTCCGGGAGCGGTCAACCCGGCACCCGACGGCGCGGCTCGATGCCCGCACCTGCGCTGATGGAACACGGCATCGACCGACGATACGGATCACCGTCCTGACCAGCCAACCGCTGATCTCTCACGCCGCCAATTCAAAGGCGTCTTCAGCCTCGGCCTCCGGACGCGGAAGCCGCCGGCCGATCACCAGAAGGAGGACGGTGGGTAGAACGAGGATCAGGGCAATGCCGAGGATCCCGATATGCCCGATGAGCCGTCCGTAGAGGCCGCCGGTGACGCCGTCGTGCCAGGACATCACCGCCATCCCGGCGGCAGCGGCGACGAGGAGCACGGGGATCTTGAACCACAGGGGCCAGGGCGCGCGCTGGGTCCGAACGGGCGCCTGCGCAGTGGCCTGCGGCGCCGCGCGCTCCCGCTGCGCCAGGAGCGCCTCGATCTGTTTCTGGAAGTCCACCTGGAGCGGACTGCTCGGGTCCAGGCCGCCGTTTCCCGAGGCTGGCTCGGCCTGCGGCCGGGCCTCGTCCAATCCGTCCGCCAGGGGACCCGGGATCGCGGCTTCGGCGGCGACCATCAGGCGCGCCTCGTGCCTGCGCATGAACAGCCACAGCGCGACGGCGCCCAGCAGGACGAAGGCCAGCAGCCCGAGGCCGACTGGCCCCATCACGTTCTCGATCGAGCGGCCGCATAGGAAGGCGCCGAACCCCATGATCGAGGCCCAGGCCACCCCGCCGAGGGCGTTGAAGGCGAAGAAGCGGCGCGCATCGAGCTTGTTCACGCCGGCCAGGACCGCCGCGTAGGCCCGGAGCATCGCGGTGAAGCGGCCAAAGAACACGATCTTACCGCCGTGTCGACGGAAGAGGTATTGGCCGAGCTTGAGGCGTCCGTGGTCAAGCCCGATCAGGTGACCCTTGCGTAGGAGCAGCGGCAGCCCCCAGCGGCGGCCGACCCAGTAGCCGGCATTGTCGCCCAGGATGGCGGCGATGGCGGCGATCGCCACGACGATGGCGATATTGATGTTGCCGGTACTGCCGGCATAGGCTGCCGAGGTCAGCAGCACCGTCTCGCCGGGCAGGGGCAGCCCGGCGCTCTCCAGGGTGATGATGACGAAGATCGCCAGGTAGCCGTAATGCGCGATCAGGTCGGCGATCGGTAGATCGTGCAGGAAGGACATGGGGTTTCCTCGCGGATCGATGTCGCGCGCTGTCGCCGACAAACGTGGCCGCTCCGGGGCGACACCGCGATCTGGCCGGCCGAGTGGCTGGTGCCGCCTTCGCTAATCGGCTTTCGCGTGTCATCCTGGGCCGGGAGCCTGGGCCACTGCTCCTGCGCGGGCCTGCGCGAGATGAGCGCGCATCCACGCGATGGTGCCGGTGAGCCCGGTCTGCAGGGGGACACGCGGCTGCCAGCCGAGTTCAGACCGGATCAGCGCGGTGTCGAGGACGTTGGCCGGCACGTCGGCGGCGCGGCTCGGCCGGTGCACGCAGGGGAGATCGTCCCGGCCGAAGGCCACCTTCAGCTCGGCGATGACCTGATGGACGCTCAGGCCCCGCCCGCTGCCGACGTTCAGCACCTTGTGCGGGCCCTGATAGGCGACGGCTCCCAGGAAGGCGTCGCTGACATCGTCGATGTGCAGGAAGTCGCGCACCACCGCGCCGGTGCCCCAGACCTCCAGCGGCTGGTCAGTGAGGACGCGGTGGATGTAGCTGCCGATCAGGCCCTGGTGCTTGGTGCCGAGTTGGAACCGACCGTACGGGTTGGCGATGCGCAGGATCTGGTAGTCGATCCCGTGCAGGTGCCGGTAGAGATGCAGGGACTTCTCGATCATCAGCTTGCTGATGCCGTAGGCCGAGATCGGGTCGGTTGGCGCGTGCTCGGGGATCGGAATGGCACGGGGAATTCCGTAGATCGCCCCCCCGGAGGACGCGAACACGAGCTTCCCGATCCGAGCCGAGCGGCAGATCTCCAACAGGTGCAGGGTGGCGATCGGCGCGGCCGAGAGTTCCGCGGACGGGTCCCGGTTCGAGCTCTCAGGAATCGAACCTGCAATCAGGTGGAAGACGACGTCCTGGCGATCTACCGTGTTGGCGAGGGCGAGTCGGTCGGCGAACTGGCCCATCACCCGAGCGACGCGCCAGTCCAAGACCTCGGCCTCCGGATGGCTGCGGCTGAAACAGGTGACTTCGGCCCCCGCCTCCGCGAGGCGGTTGCACAGGTTCAACCCGAGGAAGCCGCCGCCGCCCAGCACGAGGCAGCGCAGTCCCGACAGGGACGATGCGGGTTGGCCGGATCCGACGGGATCGACCGGCCGTGCGCTCGGCCGGGTCTCGCTCATGGCCGGTCTGCGGCGCCGTTCTGGCTCGCCGCGGCGGGCGGCTGCGCGCCATCCGGAAGCTGGTCCGGATCTGCCTCGCGCACCTCGATCATCTGCTCGACCAGGGCCAACGCGGATTGCTCAAGGGCGTGACGGGTCGGTTCCAGGGACGCCTTTCCGTGAGCCCGGGCCGCCGCGTAGGCGGCCGCGTAGGCCGCGTCCCAACCGGCGGCGAGAATCCGTGGACCAGCGGCCTCCAGTTGATCCCGGACGGTAGCCCACGCGGCCTGATGCGCCCCGTCCCAGGCCGCGGCCCGGACGGCGGCACCGGTCTGCCGCAGGGTCAGGTTCGCGACCGATGCCCGCTTGCGCGCCCGCTCCAGATGATCGCACCAAGCGGCGAGATCGGCGATGTCGGCGAGCGCCGGCAGGCCGGCCAGCGCGTCCCCTTCCACGTTCAGCTTGGCGAGGCGGAACCACGCCGGCAGGTGGGTGCGGACGAGCCAATCGGCCGCCAGAGCGACCCGCCGGCGCTCCAGGGTTTCCGAGCCTCGCGTGCCGACGAAGCGCGGAACGAGCGGCAGGATCAGGGCATCGCGCGCATCCTGCGGCAGGCGATCGCTCCAGGTCCGGATGAAGGCGGAGAGGCTCGGCGACGCGCAGGTGGGCTGATCCGAATGGGGCTCGCCGGCCACGTAGGCTACTGCCTCCAGGGCGCACAGGCCGGAAGCCGCGTCCGCGTGCGGCCCGGCCGCAAGCGTCCTGACGCGCGCGAGCCGGTCGGGATCGACGCGTGCGGGCGTGCCCGTCGAAGGGTGAGGTCGGACGGCATCGCGATCCGGTAGACGGATCGGCCTGTCGTCCGCCGTCGGCACCGGGAACCCGGCCGGCACGCCGGCCGCGACCTCGTTCTCAAGGGCGGCCACGGCCGCGACGACTTTGGCCGGGTCGACGGTATAGCTCACGTGGAAGGCGTGCACGCCCGGCCGGTGGAGGGTGCGGCCGCGCAGGAACAGGATCCGCGCGCCGCCCACCTCGATGTAGCTGGCATAACCCCGGAAGTTGAACGCCAGCTCCTCGTGGATCAGGCCCAGGATCCGGCACCCGGGCCGGCAGAACAGGGCGTTGCTCAGGGCCGAACTCGACGAGCCCACCACTAGGGCAGCGGAGTGGAACGCCTCGACCTGTTCGAGGAACGACATGGTCTCCGGGTAGATCATCTCGAAGCCCAGGGAGCTGAGTTGCTCGGCGATCTCCGCCTCATTGACGAGGGCGCGCTGGCTGAAGGCCTTGCGCGAGATGAACAAACGCCGGTCTGTCCGGCCCGAGAGGACGCCCTGTTCCCGGGCGCGTTCGAGGATCTGTTCGCGCACCGGCGCGAAGATATCGGCTGGCCAGATCGCGTCGTAGACCGGCCGCCCCGGCTTCATCTCGAACGGAAAGAACGCCGGCGGCGGCGCTATCCCGAGACGGTCGAACGCGACCGGCCGGGGCGGGAGCTTGATCACGGGCCGGTCGCGCGTGTCGAGCAGGCGCAGGATCTGCTCGTGCGAGGCGGGCATGTGGTCGTCGATGCAGAGCGGGATCCCGTCCGGGCAGCGCGCGTCGTTGTAGCAGAGCATGCGCGGCACGAACTCGCAGAACCAGTGCCCGTAATTCCGGCTCTGGAGGCCGAACATCATCAGCCCAGCCTCGACCCGGTGTGGATCCTCGGGCACTTCCACGAGGGCGCGCGTCTCACCGAACGCGGCCATCATGATCTGGTCGGGATTGATCCCGTCCTGCAGCAGGATGTCGGGCCGGCGCGGGTGCGCGGCGAGGTCGTAGACGAGCTTGTCACCGGCGATGACGACGTTGCTGCGCGGGAAGGCCTGGGCTCTGTCCAGAAAGGCAAGGTACTGGGCCGGCATGTCGAGCTCGCCCGGCTCGGAGAGCAGGGCAGGGGGCGGCTCGAAGAAGCGCAGGTCGGGCGGCGCGATCCGCCGCCTCGGCCGCAATTCTGTGTAAGCGCCGTCCCCGCCTGCGGCGAGGGCCTCGGCCGTGACGATGTCGTAGGCGCGCAGTGGTCCCGAGCGGTAGACGTGGCGGGTCGTCTCGTGCAGCGCGATCGCGTCCGCGTAGCGCCCGTCCGGGAGCAGCTCGTCGATCTGCAATCGGCGGAGATTCCTGACCTTGGTGCTCAGGGCAAAGCCATCCTCAGTCGTGACGCCTTCGTCACCGCCGTTCAGCTCGTAGGCCAACCGATAGCACTGCACGCAGGATTCCGGCTCCTGCCCGCACTCGGCGACCCAGCCGAGCCGCAGCAAGGTGGCGAGGCCTTCGCGGATGGCGGCTGGGCTGCCCCCTGCGCGCAGGTCGAGGATGACGGCGGTGGCCTCCGCGTAGCGTCCGTGTTCGCAGAGATCGCGCAATCGCGCGCTGACAGCGGCCACCGCCCAGCGTTCGCGATCCTCAGGGACGATCGAAGCGATCAGGTCGTAGGTATCGGCGACGGCGCCGAGCTGGTCATCGCCCTCAAACCGGAACGCGAGCGTCTCGAGGTGCCGCCGCAGCCGGGTGACGCGCGCGTCGGCGTGACCTTCGAGGGGGCGATCCTCGGCGGCGACGCACGCGCGGAGCCGATGGAGAACGTCCGACGCGTTGTCGCGATTGATCGTCCGGATCAGGTCGATGAACGTCTCCGCCGGCCTCATGTCGGTCTCACGCTCCGCGCGTCCTCCCCCGCGCGCCCGGATGCGACGCGCCGATCTCGGCGGTGTACTGGAACGATGGCACCGTGACGAGGCATCGGCCCTGGAGAGCCCGCGGGGACTCGTGTAGGGCAGGGCTCCGGACAGGCAGGACACTCCGAGGCAAGGAACCCCGCGTATGGACGTTCGCCCGAGCGGCAGACAGTCGCCAGCGCAGAGCCAGAACCGGTCGCGGCACACGGCGCGATGACCCTTCGCCTCGTCCTGTACGGTGCGGGTGCCCTCGCCCGCGAGATCGTCGACGCCCTAGAGCGCCTGAACGCCCACGGCACGCCGATGGAGCTAAGGGCGAGCATCGTCGATCCCGGCATCCACGCGCCGGAGACGTTCCGCGGCCGGCCGGTGGTCCGCGATGCCCGCACCTTCGCGGGTGACGACGGTCTGCGCTTCGTCGTCGCCCTCGGCGAGCCGGAGCCCCGGGCCCGGGCCGCCGCGCGTCTGCGGGACGCGATCGGAGCGCGTTTTGCCTCGATCATCGATCCCGGTGTGCTGATCGGCGCGAGCAGCCGGATCGGTGCAGGTGCGGTGATCCTGGGACATTCCTCCGTCACGGCGGATGCCCGGCTGGGCGAGCACGTGCTGATCAATCCGGGCTGCACCGTGGCGCACGACGATGTGCTGGAGGATTTCGCCACATTGAGCCCTGGTGTCCACCTGGCCGGGCATGTCAGCGTGGAGGAGGGGGCCTTTCTCGGCACGGGGGCCTGCGTGATCCCGAAGATCCGGATCGGCGCGCGCGCCGTGGTCGGAGCCGGTGCCGTGGTGATCCGCAACGTGGCGCCGGGCCAGACGGTGTTCGGGAACCCAGCTCGGCCCTTGCCAACACGGCCCAGGCCGCAGACCCTGCCGCGCGCCTGAGGGGTCCGGTTGGCAGGGCGGACAACGGCGCCTTCCGCGGCGATGCCTGGGCATGTATAGCGGCCGCGTCACCGGGCATTCGGACGAGGATGGTGGCGGCCGACAGTCAGGACGTGTCTCGACGATGATCCCCGTGCTCATTCCAAGCCTGCCGGAGACGGACGCCATCGTCCCGTATCTGCGCCGGATCGATCAAACCCACATCTACAGCAACTACGGTCCGCTCTCCCGCGAATTCACGGCCAAGCTCTGCGGCTTCGTCTCGGAGCGCGCCGGCGGCGCGCCGGTGGCCGCGACGATCACCGGCAACGGCACGAGCGCAATTGAACTCGCCCTGCGCTACCGGATCGGCGGCCGGCGCGGCGGGCTCTGCCTGATGCCCGGCTACACCTTCATCGCCACCGCGCACGCGGCGGTGAATGTCGGCCTTGAGCCGTTCTTCGCCGACGTCGATCCGGAGACCCTGTCGCTGACCCCCGCCACCGCCAAGCGGGCGCTGTCGCTGGCCGAAAGCGATGTCGCCGCCGTGGTGGTGGTCAGCCCGTACGGGGCACCGATCGACGTCCCGGCCTGGGAGGCGTTCGAGGCGGCGCACGGGATCCCGGTCGTGTTCGACGCCGCCGCCGCAACGCTGAACCTTACCCGGGTCGGCGCGCAGCCGCTCTGCGTGAGCCTGCACGCCACCAAGGCGCTCGGGATCGGGGAGGGGGGCGCGATCCTCACGACCGATGCCGACTTGGTGGCGCAGACCACCGCGATGACCGGTTTCGGCTTCTCGGCGAGCAGTCGGGTCTCGGAGGTGCGCGGCGGCAATTTCCGAATCTCCGAATACGCCGCAGCGGTCGGCCTAGCGGCCTTCGACGGCCTCGATGCGCGCATCCGGCAGTTGCGGGAGGCCTCGCTGGCCTATGTCGAGGGCTTCGACCGGATCGGCGTACGCATGCAGCCCGGCTTCGGCACGGAGTGGCTGACCATGACGGTCAACGCGCTGTTCGAGCCCGCAGCCGCCGACGCAGTGACGGCGGCGTTCGACGCGGCCGGCATCCAATGGCGGCGCTGGTACGGGACCGGCTGCCAGGCGCACCCCGCCTTCGCGACCTGCCGGCATGACGGCCTTGCGCGGACCGCCTCCGTCTCCGCCGGCGCCATCGGGGTGCCGTTCTTCCCGGCGATCACCCGGGATCAGATCGGCGAAGTCTGCGCCTGCGTGGAGCAGGCCCTGGCGACGCGCTGAGGCGCTCGGGACGGCGCGGCGGATCGCGTGAAGGAACGGTCGGTATCGATGCGGGACGACTTTCGGCAAATCCTGACACAGGCCAACCAGACGAACGGCGCCGCCACCCTCGACACGATTGAAGGCGCCCTCGCGGCGCTGACGGAGGAGCGCGCCGAGACCGCCGCGCAGCACCTCGCGACCCTCGCATTCCGGTATCAGGGCGAGGACAGCTTCGATCTGGCGGCTCGCGCCTACAGGCTGGCGGCCCAGGCCTCGCGCGCGCGGACCGCGCAGTACCATCTCGCCGCCATCCGGACGGACATCGTCAACTGGTGCCGGCGGCAGGAATTCGACAGCGTCGAGGACCTTCTGGAGGCGCTGCGCCAAGCCAAGGCGGCGGTCCAGGATCGCGGGCAGGACGACCCGTCGCTGGTCCAGATCGCCTGGGACTACGAGCTGGCCGGGGAGGCCGAGAGCGCGGTGCGCTGCTATCTACTGGCACGGATCGCGCGGGACACCCTGGGCGGGCGGGCGCTGACGGTCGACGGCGACACGCTGGAGCGCAAGATCCGGAACCTGCGCAGCCTGCAGATGACTGCGCTCGCCGAGGCGGGCCGTCACGAGGAGGCACAGGCGCTGCACGAGCGGACGCGCACGACCCTCGGGCTCGGACCGGTGCAGATCTACGACATCGTCTCCGCGCGCCAAGCCGCCACACGAGGCGAGGGCGACTATCGCGAGTTGGTTGGCTCCCGCCGTATCGCGGAGCCGGAGATCCGCTTCCTCGAAGGGCCGGTGGCGCTGACCTCCGTGTGCGGCACCCTGGACGCCCCACCGCAATACGTCGCCCGGTTCAAGGACTGCCTCACCTTCCCGCGCAGCAACATCGTGCTCCAGGGCAACCGCCTGATCTACGACCTCGCGGCGCACCCCGACAGCGGCATCGCCGACATCAAGGACGGCAAGAACACCGACCAGATCATGACGGCGGTCTACGGGGGCGGGCGCGCCCTGGTGGAAGAACCGGCCGAGGTGCGGAGCCTGGAATCCGGCCTGATGATGTTCGGGCTCCAGAGCAAGAACTACGGCCACTGGCTGCTCGAGTTCGTGCCGCGGATGCTGTGGTTCAACGATCCCGCCTGCCCAGCGGGCTTCCCGATCTGCATCGACGATCACATGCCGGCGACACATCGGCAGATTGTGGAGCTGCTCGACACGCGCGGGCGAGAGATCCTACCGCTTGCGGCGCAGGCGGTCCGCTTCCAGGAACTCGGGGTCGCCCCGGTCCCGACCTTCTTCCCGTTCGACGCTCGGCCGGACGTGCCGGTCTACGACTCGGTCTGGCCGAAGGACATCCTCGGCGCCATGCGGCGCGCCGTGCTCGACAGGCTCGCAGCGCGCGGGGTGGACCTGCGCTCCACGGGGCGGCGGATCGTCCTGTCGCGGAGGGGCTTCACGCAGCGCCAGCTCGTCAACGAAGCCGAGATCATCAACGCCTTGGCGCGCCACGGCTTCGAGGTCGTGTACCCGGAGAAGTTGTCCTTCATCGAGCAGATCGCGCTCTATCATTCGGCCGACGTGATCGTGGGCTCCGCAAGCTCTGCCATGACGAACACCATCTTCTGCAACGACAAGGCCCGCGTCGTCGCGCTGATCCACGAGAACCGGTCGTTCAATTTTCGCGGCTACACCAGCATGATCGGGTCGAGCGGTGCACAGGTCCTCTATATTCGGGGCTCGACGGTGCCGGGTGAGAAGACGCATCCGTTCCACGCTAATTACACGGTTCCGCCCGCACAGGTGCTGCGCGGCCTCGAGCGCGTTGGCATCGGCCCGTAATCATCGGAGACGGGGCGACATGCGGCCGACCGCGACTTTCCTCGACCTCGTCCGGTCGATCGGCAGCGGCAACGCCGCGCGCGTGCTCGACAGGCTGGTCTCCCTGCTCGAAGCGGAGCCCCCGTCGGGGTCGCGCGCGGCCTCGACCCTGCGGCACCTGGAGACCCTCGGCTTCCGGCTGGAGGGCGGCGCCCAATTCGGGGATGCGGCGCGTGCCTATGCGCTCGCCGCCGCGATCGACCCGCACGATCCTCAGCGCTGGCACCAAATCGGCGCCGCGGCACGCCTGCGCGGCTTCATCGAGCAGGAGCACTGGCACGACGCGTCGGCGTTCGTTGCGGAACTCCGAAGCCGGGACAGGGCGGGGACTATCCTGCACGTGACCGCGCGGACGCTTCTGCAACTCGGCTGGACCCGCGAGTGCCGCGGCCGGGCGGAACCCGCCGTACAATGCTACCGCCTCGCCTACGACCTCAACGGCGGCGATACCGGCCTCGCGACCGTGGACGGGGACAGCCTCAGCCGGAAAATCAGGAACCTGCGCATTCTGCAGATGAACGCTCTGGCAGAGGCGGGGCGGCACGAGGAGGCCGTGGTGCTGCACGAGAGCACCCGGTCGATCGTCGGTCTCGGCCCCGTCGGCATCTACGGTATCGTCACGGCTCGGCAAGCCGCCGGGGAGGGGCACGGGCGCTATCACGAACTGCGACCCGGCCGCCAGATCGCCGACCCGGCCGTGACCTTCCTCGACGGCCCGATCCCGCTAACCTCCCAACCTGGGACCCTCGATGCGCCGCCGCAATACGTGGCGCTCTTCCAGGACTGCCTGACCTTTCCCCGCAGCAACGTCGTGCTCCGCGGGGAGCGCCTGATCTACGATCTAGCGGCCCATCCCCTGAGCGGGGTCGCCGACATCAAGGACGGGGTCAATCCGGGTCAGATCATGACGGCGGTCTGGGGGCACGGACGCGCCCTGATCGAGGCGCCGTCCGAGATTCGTGAGATCGACGCCGGCCTGATGCTGTTCGGCTTCCAGAGCCGGCAATACGGACACTGGCTGCTCGAATTCGTCCCGCGCATGTTGTGCTTCAACGATCCCGAATGTCCCGCAGGATTTCCGCTCTGCGTCGATGACGGGATGCCGGAGACGCACCGACAGATCATCGAGCTCGTGGACACGCGCGACCGGCCGATCATAACGCTCCCGCCGATCGCGACGCGGTTCCGCGAACTCGGTCTCGCGCCCGTGCCGGCCTTCTTCCCGTTCGATACCCGGCCGGGGATTCCGATCTACGACGCGATCTGGCCGCGGGACATCCTCGCCGCCGTGCGGGACAGGATCCTTCAACGGCTCGCCGCGGATGGAGTCGATCTCCAGCGGACCGGAAGGCGCATCATCCTGTCCCGGCGGGGGTTCACGCAGCGCCAGCTCGTCAACGAGGCGGAGATCGTCGAGACATTGCGGCCCCACGGGTTCGAGGTTGTCCAGCCTGAGCAGCTCACCTTCGCCGAGCAGGTTGAGATGTACCACGCCGCCGACATCATTGTCGGATCGGCGAGTTCCGCCCTGATCAACTGCATCTTCTGCCGGCCGGACGCGCAGGTCGTGGCGCTCGCCCACGAGAGCCCGGAATTCTACTTTCGCGGCTTCACCAGCTTCGTCGAGTCCAGCGGGGCGCGTCTCCAATTCGTCCGTGGAACCACCCTGCAGGCGGAGGGCGTCCACCCGATGCACGCGAACTACGTGGTCCCGCCCGCGACGATGCGGCGGGCTCTGGAGAGGGTCACGGTCGCTCCTTGAGGCGCATCCGCTGACGGCGCCTCAGCCGGACGCCGGACTTCCCGCTCCCGCATACACCTTGTGAATCGGCAGACCGCAGAAATCGTCCTCCACGCCGAGCGTCCGCATCGGTTCGGACGGGGTGGCGATCAGCCCCTGCATCAGCAGGCGCAGGAATTCCTGTGGCCCTCTCGATGGGATGTCGGCTTGGAGGAGGCTCGGTCCGTAGAGATCGAGCGTATCGATGATGTACTGCTCGGCGCCAGCGTGCAGCTCGGCGAGGATACCGTGCTCGGCCGGGGTCCGCGGATCGGCCTTGAACAGGGGCGCGATCCGTTCGCCCGCGCTCTCGTAGCCGACGACCTGCCCGTGGGGAGCGGTCAGAAAAGCCTCGACCGCGAGGCCGTAGGCCAGGACGGGGAGCGATGACGTCTCGGGCTTCTCGGCGCCCGCGCGGAAGCAGCTGAAGGCGGCGCCGCCGTCCCTCTCCACCATCTGCGCCGCGTCGAAGGTCGTCATGTAGAGGCCGATCAGCGGCTGGCCGAGGGCCAGCTGCATCATCTTCTGGATCGTGGCCGAGTATCCGACATCGACCACGGCGTGGAGGCCGCCGGCGTCGAGCCCTTCCTGCCGGGCATATGCGCGGAACCGCGCGTTCAGGTCCGCCCCATGGGCTATGATCTCCGGCTCAAGGTCGGTCATGACGCGCTCGACGATCGGGGCATCGGCCGGAAGCCGCACGTCGCGGCTGTCCAGTCCGAGATGTGCCGGGGCGGTGAAGCTTGCCCGGTTCCAGAGCAGGGACTGGATACTCCCCACGTAGTGGCCTGCCCCGGTCACCAGATCCGGACGGAAACCCGTGCCGAGGGCCGCACCGATAGCCACCTGCCGGGAAACGTGGAAGTACCGACCCTCGGGCAGATGGCGCAGGCCGTAGCGCTCCCGGATCAGCCGGTAGACCTTGACCAGGAAGTCGCCCTCCCGCGCGAGAAAGTACAGCCGCTCGACCCGGCCCAGGGCCTCGTGCCGGATCAGCCAGGACATGAACAGCAGCATGAGCGGCCCGAACACGACGTAGCCGACGTCGCGGGCCGAGCCGAGCGACAGGTAGGGCGGGGCAGCCCGGTCGAGGAACGGGTTCCGGCACAGCGTCAACATGGCGTGGCCGATGACCAGATCGGACGACCACGTCCGCGCGAGATCGCCTTCGTCCCGCACGAACCCGCTCTGCGCGAGGATCTTGGCCGGGTGGGCGACGTGCAAGTAGGGGATCCGCCGGTCGCAGGCCGCCTGAATGTCGGAATGCTCGTTGTCGCCGACATGCAGCCAGCGGGCGCGCGGCACGGCTTCCGCTTCCTCGACGTGGCGCCACAGGTCGCCCCGGTCCTTGCGGGCGGCGACCGTGTTCGACACGTAGAGCGCCGCGAACAGGTCGGCGATGCCGATCGTCTGGAGGATGCCGCGGATGTCGGTCTCCTCGTAGTAGGTGTCGGTCATCAGGACGATGCGCTTGCCGCGTTGGTGCGCCGCCCTCAGGACAGCGATGACCTCCGGGCGCGGGCGCAGGGCTCCGAGGTCGATCCGCTTCTCCAGGGCCTGCGCCCGCGCGATGACGTCGCTGGGGATGGTGCCGGACGCGGCGAGCTCTGCGTAGATCTCCGACAGGTTTACGTCGCTCTGATGGTGCTTGCGGACGCGGACCCGGTTCTCGGCCGCCCGGCGCTCCGCGAAGAGTGGGATGGGGCGGCCTTCCTCCATCGCGATGCGGTGCTCGACGAGCTTGAGTACCCCGTCCGGGCGCCGGGCAGGGCGGCTGACGAGGGTATCGAACAGGTCGAACGAAACGAGATCGACATCCTGCAGCGCAAGCAGCGCTTGGTCCTGTGTGCGGGCGCTGTACTGGTGCCAGTTGCGGGCGCTGCCGCCACAGCGGGCAAGCCCGCGGTCGTAGTCGAGGCATACGGCGCGGTAGCCCTGCGACCGGCACACGATGGGGAAGACCCGCTCGATCGCGTGGGCGAGCGTCCCGTCCGTCTGGCCGTGCTCCTCGGGAAAATCCTGGGGCGTCAATCCGGCGGTCAGCAGCGGGCGCAGTGCATCGACCCGCGCCCAGAACATGCCGCCGACCGGGTAGTCGATGTACTCGTCGAACCCGTCATAGGGCAACCCGAGGCGGTCGAGCAGACCGTAGCCGGTGCCGATGTTGGAGAGCCACGCGTGCGCCCAGTAGACGATGTGCGCGCTGGTCTCCGGGAAGAACAGGCCGATCCGGCTGTCCTCCTCGAATAAGGACAGGGCGATGGCGGCACAGGCGGCGTTCGCGAACAGCGCCCGGTAGATCTCATCGCGCCAGCGCGTCTGCTCAGCGCCGCTGAACAGCGATTTCTTGGTGTGCACGTGGAGCACGAGATCGTAGCGCAGGATGTCGGGGGCGAACACGGTGACGAGCGGTCCGAAGTTGCGGCCACGGTTCTCCACCAGCACGACGCGACAGCGGTGGATCAGGCCCGCGCGCGCCGCGGCCGCCTCAAGCGCGCTCTTCTTCGCTGGCTGGTCGGTCGAGACCAGCAGGTCGTAGTGTGGGATCGCCCGCACGAGGTGTGGGAGGAGTTCCTCGAACACGTCGACGTAGAAGGCGTGAACGACGACGACGATGCGTGCATTCGTGCTCTCACGCAGGACGATGGGGAGTGTCTCGATCGCGCGGGCGCCGGTGTCGCGAACGTATGCCAGGGAGATCGGCCGCCCCTCCGCGCGACCGCTCTCCAGATAATGCAGCAGCGGGTTCGAACCCGCTCTGGCCACGTCGGCGTTGTTGCCGAGATACCACTCCCCGTCGAATAAGGGGCCAGGGTTCAACCCGAGGGCCGCTCCGTCGCGGAGGTAGTGTCGTGCAGCCTGGTTCGGCGGCAGATCGGGGACGTAAGTCGTCCGGTACCATTCCGCATCGAACAGCTCGGAGCCTTCGATTCGCGCCAGCGCCACTGGGTCGGCGAAGGGACAGATCGGCCGCCCCTCCAAGTGCCCGTCGTTCAGGTAGTGTAGCAGGGGGTTCTGACCCGCGGCGGCGACGTCAGCGTTGTTGTCGAGGTACCATGGGCCGTCGAACAGCGGGCTGGGGCTCAGCCCACGTGCGGCGCCCTCCTGAAGATAATGCCGTGCGGCCCGGTCCAGTGCCACCTCCGGTGCCTGGGTCGCTCGGTACCATTCCCCGTCGAACAACTCAGAAGCAGCGATTCGCGCCACCAACGCCGGGGCGGCGACTGGACAAATCTGACGCTCCTCGGATCGTCCGCTATCCAAGTAGTGCAGTAGCGGGTTTAACCCTGCAGCGGCGACGTCGGCGTTGTTTTCGAGGTACCACGGTCCGTCGAACAGCCGGCTGGGGCTCAGCCCGCGCGCGGCACCCTCTTGTAGGTAGTGGCGCACGGCTAGGTCCGGTGCCACGTCGGGGGCTTGGGTCGCCCGGTACCATTCCGCGTCGAACAACTCAGAGGCAGCGATCCGCGCCACTAACGTCGGGTCGACGATTGGGCAGGTCGGCCGTCCTTCCGCGCGTCCGCTGTCCAGATAGTGAAGCAGCGGGTTCAAACCCGCCGCGGCAACGTCGGGGTTGTTCGCTAGGTACCAGGGCCCGTCAAACAACGGGCTGGGGCTCAGCCCGTGCGCAGCGCCCTGCTGAAGGTAATGCCGTGCGACTTGGTCCAACCCCACGTCGGGAGCTTGAGTCACTCGGTACCATTCCGCGTCGAACAGGTCAGAGGCACCGACCTGTGCCAGTGCCTCCGGGTCAACGTAAGGGCAAGTCGGCCGTCCCTCAGCGCGGCCGCTGTCGAGGTAGTGCAGCAGCGGGTTCAGGCCTGCATTGGCGACATCGGGATTGCTGGCGAGATAGTGCGGCCCGTCAAAGAGCGGACTGGGGCTAAATCCAAGCGCAGCGCCCTCCTGCAGGTAGTGCCATGCGGCCTGATCAAGCGACAACGCCGGGACCTGCTGAGCCTGGTACCACGCAGCATCGAACAGTTCGGAGCGCGCAAGTCTTCGCTCCGCCATACGGTCTTTGAAAACATTGAGGAGACTGCGTAGCATCCATCGAGATGTATAATAAGAAACCATCTCAGAACTGTAAATTCGAATTTGTCACGTCGAGCAGCGCCCCTCGTATCGAAGTCGGACGACAGATCCGCTTTATAGACCATAGGCACGGTCGCTCGCAAAGTACGCGTCCGGAGAAGGCCGCCTTGCGAGGTGGCCCGTTGAGGCTGAGGTCATAGGAGTAATCCTAGGAGCCTGGCCGAGTAAGTGTCTCGACGACGAGGCTGCGGGTGATTCACTCGGCTCATGGCCAAGGTGTTTCGCTCCTGGGACGTCGATCAGGGTTGGCTTCTGCCGCCCTCGCTGCACGAGTTCGTGCCGCCCGGGCACATGGCGCATTTTGTGCGCGACACAGTGCGAGAGGCGCTCGACCTCTCGGCCATTCTCGACACCTACACGGAGGAGCGAGGGTACCCGCCCTACCATCCGGGCATGATGGTGGCCCTGCTGCTCTACGGCTACAGCCGCGGTCTGTACTCCTCGCGCCAGCTCGCCCGCGCCTGTGAGGAGCGGGTCGATGTCATGGCAGTCACCGGCCTGAACCGGCCCGACTTCCGCACCATCGCCGACTTCCGCAAGCGCCACCTCGTGGCCCTGTCGGACCTGTTCGTGCAGGTGCTGCGCCTGTGTCGGGCGGCCGGTCTGGTCGAGTTCGCCCCCGTGGCGGTGGACGGGACCAAGCTGAAGGCCAACGCCTCGCGCCACAAAGCGATGAGCTACGGGCGGATGAAGACGGCCGAGCCGGCCCTAGCCGCTGAAGTCCAAGCCTGGCTGGAGCGAGCGCGCGAGGCTGACGCGGCGGAGGATCAGGCTCACGGCGTGAACCGGCGCGGCGACGAGACGCCGGACTGGATGGCCGACAAGCAGCGACGGCTGGAAGCAATCCGCGCCGCCAAGGCCGCGCTGGAGGCGGAGGCGGCTGATCAGCCCGATCCCGAGAACGAGAACGGTCCGGGCGCCTCGTCGGGCATGCGTTGGCAGGGGCGGCCACTGCGCGGCGAAGACGGCAGTCCGCCCGACCGGGCGCAGCGCAACTTCACCGCCCCGGACAGCCGGATCCTGCCCACGCGTGATGGCTTCGTGCAGGGCTACGACGGCCGGGTCGCAGTCGACGCGGCGCATCAGGTGATCGTCGTGCATCGGCTCGTGACCAACTCGGCCGACTACCGCGCCCTCGTACCGCTTGTGGACGGGGTCCGGGCTCATCTCGGGCGCAAGCCGCAGGAGGTCTCGGGCGATGCCGGCTTTGCCAACGAGGCGAACCTCGCCGCGCTCAAGGAGCGGGGCATCACGGGCTACCTTGCTCCGGGCCGGGCGCGTCATGGCGAGGCAGATGCGGCCGGGCGCCGGAGGCTGACCAAGATGCCGTTGATGAGCGCGATGGCCGCCCGCCTGAAGCGGGCTGGGCGCCGCAGTCGGTACCGTCTCAGGAAGCAGGTGGTCGAGCCGGTGTTCGGGCAGATCAAGCAGGCCCGAGGCTTCCGACAGTTCCTGATGAGAGGGCTCGATCAGGTCCGGGGCGAGTGGGCGATGATCTGCACGGCCCACAACCTCCTGAAGCTGGCACAGGCCGAACGCTGAGGCCGCTGATCCGCCCTCATTGGCTCCAGTCTCGCCCCTCTACCCCGGCTTCAAGCCTCGTTACTCGGACGGGCTCCTAGGACCTTGAGCATGACGCAGGCGGGATCGAACTGGTGAGAGCCGAGCGGCGTCGACGCTGGACGCGGGTGGAGAAAGAGCGGCTGGTCGCCGCGTCGTTCGAACCGGGTGTGTCGGCCTCGGAAGTCGCCCGCAGGGCCGGTCTCCGCGTCAGTCAGCTGTTCCGTTGGCGCAAGCTGCTGTGCGAGCGTGTCGGTGCTCCCACGCCAGCGCTTGTGCGTGTTGTGATCACTCCTACGCCCGCCACGACGACGGCGGAGCCTAGTCGAGGGCCGAACCGCGGCCGTCACTCCGGCGGGATGATCGAGATCGATCTCGGCAGACGCCGACGTGTGCGGGTCGGCTCCGACATCGTTGCCGCGGCGCTGCGGCGGGTGCTCGATGTCGTGGAGGGCCGATGATCTCGCTGCCGGCCAACGTGCGGGTGTGGCTGGCCACCGGCCACACCCGGTATGCGCAAAGGCATTTCCAGTTTGGGCCTGATCGTCCAGAAGACGCTCGAGCGATCCCCATGGCGGGCATCTGTTCGTGTTCCGAGAACGGCGCTGCGACCTGATCAAGGTGATCTGGCACGACGGCGAGGGGCGTGCCTATACACGAAGCGGCTCGACCGCGGCCGTTTCCTGTGCCTTCGGTTGCCGATGGATCCGTGACGATCTCGACGGCGCAACTCGGCTACTTGCTCTCGGGAATCGACTGGCGAATGCCGCAGCAGAGCTGGCGTCCGAGCGCACTCGGCTGAGGGTGACGCGTTACAACACTTGAGGAATATACTCTCCGCCTAAGCGTGCAGAACGCGCCCGCCCCCCGCCACTTCTCACGGATCTTGCCGCCGCCCATGCCATGATCCTGGCCAAGCGGGCAGCCCGGCTCGCCTCGGAGATCGCGGTCGAACGGCTGAAGCTGGAGGTCGCCCGGCCGCGGCGAGAACGCCTCGGGACCTCCTCGGAACGCAGCGCCCGGATCGACCAACTCGAACTAGTCCTGGAGAATCTTGAGGAGATGCTGGCCGAGAGCGAAGCGCAGGCGGCCGCCGAGTCCAAAGCGCTCTCCGGTGCGGTTTCCTCGCGGCGCAAGCCCGCCCGCCGGCCTCTCCCCGAGCACCTGCCGCGCGAGCGCGTCGTCCATCCCGGTCCGACGACCTGCGCCTGTTGCGGCGGGACCCGCCTTCGCCACCTCGGCGAGCACGTCACCGTGACCCTGGAGCGGATCCCAGCGCGCTGGGTCGTGATCCAGCACGGGCGCGAGCGCTTCTCGTGCAGCAATAGCGAGACGATCGCGCAGGCTCCGGCCCCCTTCCATCCGATCCCCGCGGACGAGCGGGCCCGAACCTCATGTCCGAGGTGATGAGGGCCAAGTTCGGCCTGCACCTGCCGCTGCATTGCCAGGGTCAGCGCTTCGCCCACGTGGGCGTACCGATTGACGTCTCGACGCTGGCCGGCTGGCTCGGAGCTGTGACCACCGCTCTGTCGCCCCTGGTCGCCCGGATCGAGGCCCATGTTCGAGGAGCCGAGCGCCTGCATCTCGACGACACGCCCGTACCGGTCCTGGCCGAGGGCAAGACCCGCACGGGGCGGCTCTGGACGGTGGTGCGTGACGACCGCCCCTTCGGCGGACCCGAACCACCGGCTGTGGCCTACTTCTACTCCCCCGACCGCTCTGGCGGGCATGCCGAACGAGCAGGTTTGCCTTCGTTCAACTGCATGAGAAGGCAACACAGCGGATCGCGGCAGCCTTTCTACACGGTCTGGTCGTAGCCGTGCCGTACACGATCCACACGGTGCTGGCGGATAATGGCATCCAGTTCGCCGACAATCATCCGGTAGACGAGGAGGCCGAGGCCAAGGCGGTTGCCTACTGGGCGACCCAGGATCGGCCGCGCATCTACCGCTGGCACTCGTTCGATTGGGCCTGCGAGCAGACCAAGATCGAGCATCGCCTGACCAAGCCGCGCTGCCCGTGGACGAATGGTCAAGTCGAGCGGATGAACCGAACCATCAAGGACGCCACGGTCAAGCGCTACCATTACGCCAGCCATGACGAGCTCCGGCAGCACCTGCAGCTGTTCGTGGATGCCTACAACTACGGCCGCCGGCTCAAGACCCTGCGCGGCCTCACGCCCTACCAGTTCATCTGCCAGACCTGGACGAAAGAGCCCGAACGCTTCAGGCTCGATCCGTCACACCACATGCCGGGACCGGACATCCTAGCGGCCTTGCCGCCGCGCTGGGGCACACCCCGAGATCTTGCCCCAACGAAGCTCCAGCAATCCCCGCCTCTCAGGAGCCGCGGCAGGACCAAAACCCACAGCATCGCCTAAACTGTCGAGGGAGTGCTAGAAGGCGGACCAAGCGGATCCGAGCCCGCGTCTTCCATGCCTGGGCAGTGGCACGACGCCTATTCACGAGTTTGCACATGACCGACGATCAAAGGTGGCGCGGCTTCGTCGACTTCATCGACGAGCCTTTCATCACCGGATGGGCCTTCGATGCGCGCAATCCAAATTTGCCCCTTCTCGTCCAGATCACCGCGGCCCGCGGCAAGAAGGAGATCGCGAGAGCCGACATCTTTCGCCAGGATCTCAAGGACCACGGGATCGGTGATGGACGACACGGTTTCGTGGCCGACCTTCAGAATTTCTCGAGCGCGGACGGTGCCATCGAGATCTCGATCCTCGGCAGCGATCACATCCTCGCCAACGACATTCACCTAGACACCCTGAGTCTCTGCCGTGCCATTCCGCCGCTTCCGAACTCTTTCTCGGCGCTGATGACGATGATGGCTGCCGAACTGCGCATAGCAGCGGCTCCCACTACACATGGCGGAACTGATCGGACTCGTCTTTCTGATGACGTCAGATCCTCGCCAAACGGCAGACCGCTCTCGGCCATACTTCTGGAAACGGCTAATCCCGATGATGATCCAGACGGCCTGATCTCCAAATTTCTCAACAACGAAGTGATCCGGTCGGGCGGGACGGACCTCAAAGCGAAGCTGTCTGGCACGGCGAAGGATCGGATGGACGTACTCCTATGGTACATCGGGGAGTACAGCCTGCGATGGGGCCGGTCGCTGAGCGTCCCGCTCTCGCAGACTCAGCTTCGATTTCTCAATGCTCCGCTGCCGGTATCCGAATTCCCCGCAAGCGTCACCGTGGCCCTCTGGAACCTTCTCCGGCGGAATCGTCCAGACCTGCTTGATGTCACAATGCCGGAGGTAGAAAATGAGGCCTTGTACTGGTGGTGTTTCGAAAAGACGCCACAACTGAACCTTGAGCGGAAGCTTGTCACGCCCGAGCAGACGTCAGTTCTTCAAAAGATCGATTCTTCATGCACAAGTAAATTCCCGCTCAGCACGTTTATGCGCCTTCACATCGCCAGAACCCCCGAGCTGCAATGTCTGAACCTACACAGCAGCGCCGGCCGCCTGGCGGCTCTTCACTACTTTCTTCTATTGAGCTGCAAGCATCCTTACGTCGCCAATCTTCTTCCGCCCCTACCGGTGCGAGCCCTCCTCGCGAGCAAGTTGAACGGTGTCAACTCCTTCGAGGATAATCTCTCGTTTCTTCTTCAGGATGCTCCTGACGCCAGCACTTTCGCCCACACCGCCCGGTTGTATAGCGACGCCCATGGTGTCGCCATCAGTCCAAGAGCGGCTCAAAACGCGGGAAGCGGCGCAGCGCTGACAGCGGACGCTCGGAACGAGATCAAAGAAGGCGTGACTGTTATCGGTCCTATCGACAAAACTTCCGGGCTCGGGCAGGCGACACGCCTTTCTTATCAGATCCTCGAGCAGGGCATAACGCCTTCGCTGTCCGCATTACCGTTCAATGTTGAAAATCCCGCTCTTGTTGGATTTTCGAGTCGCCTCGATTATCATCACGCGAAACATCCGCATCGCGTCAACTTGTTCCATCTCAATTCAGATTTTATTCCTATTTCATTCTCTATACTTGATAGATCAGCTTATGAGAATAGTTATAATATTGGATATTTTTTCTGGGAAATCAACAAGATCCCTGAATCCCACCTTCTTGCACTCGAATTATTGGATGAAATTTGGACGTCTTCGGATTACGTCCGTGAAATCTATGCAGCGCGGACGCATAAACCAGTGGTCAATGTCGGCATGGCCGTCGAGAACCTTCCACCACATCTTGAGCCGCATCGTGATTTTTGTCAGGATGGGGTATTCACCTTCTTAACCACATTTGACTCCTTCTCTTTTGTTGAACGCAAAAACCCTCTCGCGGCCGTTCGCGCCTTCAAAGCGGCCTTTGACAAAAAGAACCGGGATGTAGCCCTCATTATCAAGACTTGGAACAGGAACCGGGTTTCCAATGCCTTTCAGGTTAGCGTTTGGCGTGCGATCGATGATCTGATTCTAGACGATCCCCGAATCCGAGTTATCGACGAAACTTTTACGTACGAGCAGATCCTTTCCTTGAAATTAGCTTGCGATTGCTATGTATCTCTTCATCGAGCTGAAGGTTTTGGATTCGGCATGCTAGAAGCCATGCAGCTCGGTCGCCCCGTGATTGCAACGGGTTATTCCGGAAATATGGATTTCTGTACGCCTAAGAACAGCTATCTTGTCGATTATGATCTCGTTTCTGTCGGGTATGATGAGTATCTTTCGGTTGAAAGGGGAAGCGTCTGGGCTGATCCGAATATTCCAAGTGCTGCTGCCGCTATGCTTGAAGTTGTGTCAAACCGCGACGAAGCGAAAATGCGAGGCCTTCGGGCGGCGCAATTTGTAAGAGATAATTTCAGCGTTCAAGCGATCGCCAGTCGATACAGATCCCGACTTCATGAAATTTGGGAGGGGTTTGGCATGTAGCATTACAGCTGCATTTAAATTGATGGTCTGATAGTTGGCTGACCTGACCGGTATTTTGGAGCGAGCCGATTGAGCGACTGTCTTGTCGGTCAAGCAGTTTGCCATGGCGTTCCGTCTCTCAAGATGGCGTTGAGGATCGTGATCAGCTTTCGAGCGGCGGCAATCAGGGCGACGAGCTTGGGCTTGCCGGTCGCGATGAGCCGGTCACGGAAGGTTTTCAGCATGGCGTTGTGACGTGTCAGCGGGCGTTGAATACTGGTTCTTCCGCACATCGTGTGGCGAAGTGTGCCGGCCGGCGTGACGTGCCCCATCTCCGGAGATCGGCTTTCCGGAGGACGCCATGCCCCGCCGTATCCTGCCCCTCGTGCCCGATGGCCTGACCGTCGTCGGCATCGAGCCGGCGACCGACCCGCTCATCGTGCGCGTCGTACCCCGTCCGGGCCCGACGTGCTGTCCCACCTGTCGATCGTCCGCGGGCCGCAAGCACGGTCACTGCGAGCGCACCCTCGCCGATTTGCCTTGGCAGGGCCGGTCCGTCCGCCTGCGCCTCCGGCTGCGACGCTTCCGCTGTGCGAACCCAGCCTGCCCGCGGCGGACCTTCAGCGAGAGTGTCGGTGACGTCGCCGCCGCTCATGCCCGCCGATCCGAGCGGCTGCGCGTGCTCCAGCGCCATCTCGGTCTCGCCCTCGGTGGTGCGCCCGCCGCCCGTATGGCGCAGCGTCTCGCGATGCCGGTGAGCGGCGATACCCTCGTGCGCCTCGTGCGTGCGGCGCCTCTGCCGACAAAGCCCGAGCCGCGCGTCGTCGGCATCGACGAGTGGGCCTGGCGGCGCGGGCGCAGCTACGGCACCATGGTCGTCGACCTCGAACGTCACACCGTCCTCGATCTCCTGCCCGACCGTGACGCCGGGAGCGTCGCCGCTTGGCTGCGCGCCCATCCGGGCATCGAGGTCATCGCTCGCGACCGCGCCGACGTCTTCGCCGAGGGCGCCCGCGCGGGCGCGCCGCAAGCCCAGCACGTCCTCGATCGTTTTCACCTGCTGCGTAACCTCAGCGTCGCCCTACGTGCGATCGTCGCCCATCATCATGGCGTGATCCGCGCCGTCGGTCGTGCGCTCATCGATCAGGAGGTCGAAGCAGCGCAGGCTGCGAAGGAAGCCACGCGGCCGCCGACGGCGATCGAGGTTCGGAAGCGGGCGACGCACGCGCGGCATTGGGCTCGGTACTCCGAGCTCAAACGGCTGTCCGAGGCTGGCGCTTCGGTGGCCGGCATGGCTCGCGCTCAGGATCTCGATCGCAAGACGGTGCGGGTCTGGCTGCGCCAGGACGCGCCGCCCTCCTGGCGGCGACGCCGCACCGTGCCGACGATCCTAGACCCCTACCGCGATCATCTCGAGGCGCGCTGGCAGGCCGGCTGCCGCAACGCCGCCGAGCTCGCCCGCGGGCTGATCCGCGCGGGGGCCGACATCCGTCCGAGGGTGGTGCGGGATTGGGCGATGAGACGGCGTCGCGCGAGCGCGGACGTAATGGACGCCACGCCGGGCTCGATGAGCGCGCCGCGATGGCGGCCCCCGTCGATCAACCGGACGGCGTGGCTCCTGCAGGCGGACCCGAGCGCAATCGTTGCGGACGATCGCCGCTTCCTCGATCACCTGCGGGTGGAGGCACCCGATCTGGCGAAGAGCGTGGCAGTCGCGACGCGCTTTGCCGACCTCGTACGACGGCGCTCGGGCGAGAGTCTGGAGGCTTGGTTCGCGGCGGCCGCCGCGACGCCGCTGGCGAAGTTCGCCGCCGGCCTCGAGCGCGACAGGGAAGCGTTACCCGGCGCGATCACGACGCCCTGGTCGACGAGTCCGGTGGAGGCGCAGATCGGCAGGCTGAAGATGCTCAAGCGCACGATGTTCGGCCGCGCGGGCTTCGCGCTGTTACGCCAGCGCGCCCTCACCGCGACCTGATCACGCGTTCCGCGACACACGAAATGCGGGAGAACCAGACTTCGGCGCCCGTTGACACCGTCTGCACCTCGATCTGGGGCAGCCTCAGCACCACCGGCTCCGCGCTCGTATTCTGACCTCGCCGCATCTCCGACTCCTTCAGTCCTGCCTGATCCTCTCAATCAGCCCGGTCCAAAGCCAGCCAGTCAGGTCAACCGCGCCGGGGCGGATTATACTTGCTTCGATTCGCAGGATAAAACATCACCGTAACTGCAAATTTTCTCGTTCACAGCAAAAAGTCCAAATACACGACGACAATCAATGGAGTTCTAAAGCTCAATATCAGTTTATAAGATAACAATTTTCGAGATTGAAGATGTATCGAGGGTGCGAATAAATGAGTTCTAGCAGAGCCCGAACGATTTAAAATCCTGAATTTTACGAGCCAACAATCAAGTCCTGCTCGTTCACGACATCGGCTTTATCCCCCAATTTATACAAGCAAGCTCGATCCTTTCAGTCGCCTCGAAAGCAGCATATCCGATATTCGGCCAAGTATGGATTATTGCAAAGCGATTAATTTCACTCCTTCCGATCGCACTCTTTAAGCGGTAATAATAACATGTCGGACTAAGAAGTCTGAAGCTATGCGTAAGTAGGTCGGTCGCTCAGATTATTAAAGCTTACCTGTTCAGCGTCCGTAGATATCCTCGACGCGGATGATGTCGTCCTCGCCGGTGTAGGAGCCGACCTGGACCTCGATCAGCTCGAGCGGGATCTTGCCGGGGTTGGCGAGCCGGTGCATCGAGCCGATCGGCAGGTAGACCGCCTCGTTCTCGTGGACCAGCACCACCCGCTCGTCGATCGTCACCTCGGCGGTGCCGCGCACCACCACCCAGTGCTCCGCCCGGTGGTAGTGCTTCTGCAGCGACAGCCGCCCGCCCGGCACCACCTGGATCCGCTTCACCTGGAAGCGCTCGCCGAGGTCGATGCGCTGGTACCAGCCCCACGGCCGGTACATCCGCAGATGCGCGTCCGCCTCCGGCGCG
>NZ_NPKS01000043.1:0-43837 GCF_008329595.1 Methylobacterium sp. P1-11 | reverse complement strand
CCCGCCGAGGCCGAAGCGCGCTATTATGCCCAGACCGAGGTCCAAGCCTTGGCCGCCTGACCCAAACCAAACGGCCTCCGGGAAACCCGGGGCGGTTCAAAGGAACCGGTCAGGTCGATTACGCCACACCAGTCGCGGCCGCTCTCTCAGGCGATCGACCGCCCGACAGTCGGAGGGCCGCCCAGTCACTGGGTTGCCGGATCACGACGACAAGGTCGGCGGCGCTTGTCCTGCCCCGTGGCTTCCACGCCCGCGGTGCCGCGGCGTCCCTCGACCAACAGGGCGAAGGCCGGCACAGGCTGACGACGCCTCACATATGAGAAGTGGGGGAATTGCGGCAACCAGCCGGAACGTGACCGACACGAGGACATTCTCTCCTGAGTCCAGCAGGAGCATCGTCATGCGAATCGTCGCGAAAGCCTCAGTCGTCGCCTTCGTGACCCTGATGGGCGTCGGGGCCGCCGAGGCGAAGGGTTGCATCAAGGGCGCGATCATCGGAGGCTTGGCCGGCCATTACCTAGCCGAGCGCGGCGTCGTCGGCGCTGTGGCGGGCTGCATCGGTGGACGCTACCTCGCCAACCGGCAGGCACGGCGCAAGGAGATCGAGTACGGCTCGCGGGTCCAGCCTCGCGACACTGGATATGGGCCATCCCAGACCTACCCGCGTCGGTCCTACAGCTATTGATGGGATGCGGGGCGGTCCGGCTTCGGATCGCCCCTCAGCCGTCCAGGCCAGGCCCGCGCCGACCGTTTCGGCCCGTTGGTCCAGCCCGAACGGCTCAGGCAGCAGGTGCGTTCCGGGGCCGGTCAGGCCGTGATGGCCCCCGGCATTGTGCGCGTTGCCGGTGGTATGGTGCGCTGTCATGAGGATCCGACCGAGCAGGGATGCACCCGCTCGTCATCCTCGGCCACGCGGATGCGCTCGGTGCCGCGCAGACCCCGCCGGGCCAGATCCTCGGCCTGCGCGCCTGGGATTGTGAATCGTGCTTCATTCCGCAGCGCGACCGCGCCGAATTCGCCCTGGGCAGGGCGCCGTCGGCGCGGCCGGCCGATCAGCCTCTCTTGCCCTGCTTGAAGCTCTGGATGGCGCCCTGGCAGCCGGGCGACAACTTTGACATGTTCTTCTCGAAACATGCCTGCGTCTCAGGGCCGTCCTCGGGCGGCATGTCCCCGCAGAAGGTCGTGAAGTCTCCCATGCATTGTTGCTGCAGGGCCGCCTTGTCGTCCGCCGACATCGGCGCAGCGAGGGCGGAGGTGGCCGCCGCGGACAGAAGCAAAACGGTCGCGACCAAACATAGTGGCATGGCAAACATCCCTTCCTCGTTTCGGGAAACCGATCAGAAATCCGGAGGCTCAGGAAACCGTTGCATGCAGGGGCCTAGCCGGAGGCACAAAGTGGGGAGCCTCCCGCACGGGGACGGTGGTGAGCAGGTCAGCGGCGGTGCCCCGGTCGGATGAGGGCGCCTGATCGGTGAAGGGGGCACCCCTGAGGGCGGTGACGGCGAGCCGAGCGGACAGCCTCCGGTCGCTCCGACGCGTCCCATGGAACGGTTCAGCCCCGCTCGCGGTCTCTAGACCGAAGTTGGCAACACGCCGACACGAGGGAGGCCTTCGATGTTTCGCAAGTTGATGCTGGCCGTGTTCGGCGCACTCACCCTGGCGGGCGGCATCATCGGGGCCTCGTCGGCCGCCATGGCCGATCCGCCGTGGGCGAGGGGCGAACGTGGCTTCCGTCACGGCGGTCCCCCACCTTGGGCTCCGGCGCACGGCTATCGACGCCACCGTGAGTTCGGTGAATACGGTCGCAGGGACATGCGCATCGACGCGGGACGCCGCTACGGCCGCTACGGCTACGACCGCTACTGAACCTCATCATCTAGGCGGGGCCGAGCCTGAGCGGGCTGTCTTCGCATGCTGCGAAGCATGTCGTTCACCCACTGAACACAAGTTATTGCTGGGAAAGGCCGCCGGGGCCGCCTCCGGAACGAGAAAGCTGAGCTTCGAGTTTAGGGGCTGCTGATCCGGAGGGCATCCTTGAGACCGTCTTTCCTCGCCGTCGTGGGGCTAATCCTCGTGGCCTGCCCGCACGCTTCGATGGCTCAGGGCGTGCGCGCCGCGCCTATCGAGGCGGACGATCCCCGACCGGGGCCGCCCCCTCCGCTGCCGGACATCTCCGACCCGAACGGACGGTCCGGCGAAGCCCTGAACGAGCCCGACGGTCGCTCCGACATTCCGAAGGCGCTTCGCTCGTCAGGATCGAAGGCTGGCGGCCCGGCCAACGACCTGAACCCCAGCGGCCGGGCCGAGGCGCCGGCATCGCCGAAGGGCGCCCTCGACCGCGTCGTCGCCGGCAAGGAATTGTTCCACGGCAACTATTGCGGGAAGGGCCAGCGGGGCGAGGGATTGCCGCCCACCGACGACCTCGACGCGGCATGCCTGCGCCACGACACCTGCTACGACACGGCCGGTTACAGCTCGTGCGCCTGCGACGCGGCGCTGAAGCGCGAGGCGTCCGTCGTCTCGGACAGCCCGACTGCGGCGCTGGAAGTGAGGCGCCGGGCTCTCAGCGTGATCGAGGCTACGGCGGCGATGGATTGCCGGGCGCCCTAAGGGCCTCGCTCCGCGCAGAGCCGATCATCCTTCAACTGCCGGACGATTTGCGCGGGCGGGCGCCTTCGAGTGCTCGCTCTCACTTACGCTACCCAGCATCTTACTTGGCCTCTGCCCGGGAGATCGGGCTGAGCGGGTGAGACAGCTGGCGCGGATCATGGCGGCTGCGGCGCAGAGCAAGGCTTTGGCCGATTACGCCTGAATTTCACGCCGAGGCGGTCCGGCCTGACCGGACGAGCGGTCATTCTCGGCGTAAGGTCGGTCCCGGTGCCGGGCCTCTCCTCGTCGAGCACCAGAACGCCACGATGCCGGCACTCGGACGCGGGCGGTCTAGCGTCCGGGTCAGGCGGGCTGCGGGCTCGCGGTCAAGCGCTCGCGCCGGCGTGTGCGACGTCCCGGCTCGCAGGTCGCATCGAGCCAGACGACCAGGACGAGGGCGATGAGCGCGGGGGCCCCGAGGGCCAGGAACGAACCGGTCCAGCCGAGCAGGGATTGCGCCAAGCCGCCGTACCAGGCCGAGAGCGCGCCGCCGATGCCCTGCACGGCGTTGACCGTTCCAAGCGCCGTCTGGGTACGGCCCGAGCCCCAGGTCAGGTCCGCCACGACCACTGGCACGGCCACCCCGACGATGCCCGAGGCCACGCCATCGAAAATCTCTGCCGAGATGAGCCACACCGGGTCGTCGATGAAGGCGGACAATGCCGCGCGTATCGGCAGCACCCCGAGCGCCACCAGCAGGAGCTTGCGACGCCCGCGCTTGTCGGCGAGCGAGCCTGCGAACAGGGCCACCGGGATCATGACCAGCTGCGCGACCATGACGTAACGGGCCGTCCAGGCGGTGGCGTCAGTGCCGGCTGCCACAAGCTTCTGCCCGAGCAGGGTCAGCATGCCGCCGTTGCCAAGGTTGAACAGCGCCAGCGCCACCGCCAACACCATCAGCTTGCGGTTCGAGAGCACGCTACGGGCGCTCGCCCGCTCGGGCTTGTCGTCCGGATCGTCCTCCTTCCAGCCGACCGCGCGGCGTCCATTGTAGCAGTGGCCCGGGGTCGTCACGCTGGCGGCGATGGCCAGGAGGGCCATGGCGCCGAGCACCCAGAAGGCCACGGACGGCCCGAGGCGGACGGTACCGAAGCTTATGATCGCCGCCGCGACCAGGATGCCGAGGTGGTTGTAGGCTTGGTTGCGTCCTTGCTGCTTCGGGAATCGGTCCTTGCCGACGATGCCAAGGGTCAGCTCGGTAACGGCCGGGAGAAGGAGTACGCCGCCGGCCGCGGCCAGCATCTGGGCGGCGAACACCGCCGGGAACGATGTGGCGGGCATGACCAGCAGCGTGCCGGCGAGGATGGCCGCGCAGGCGGCGGCGATGAGGAGGCGGGGGCGCCCGATCCGGTCGACGAGCGCGCCGGCAGGGCCGCTGAGGAACAGGGCGCCAACGCCCACAAGCGTCGTGACGAATCCGACCCGCGCCGGCGACCAGCCGCCGGTCTCGGCCAACCAAGTGCCCAGGAACGGACCGAGGCCACCCTGGATGTCGCCGGTGAAGACGTTGATGAGCGCAAGGTGGGTGGTCGCGAGCATGCTCTCAGGCCGGTGTGCCGCGACCCCGCAGGAGGGAGGGTAACGCGGCCCGCGCGTGTCGCGCGAAGACAGGTCACCAGAGACGCGCGAACAACCTGAACCGTTCCGCATCGAGCGTGCGCGCGGTTTCAGGTAGACATTTGGCGCCACCAGGCCCGCACACCAGTAACGGTCTCAGTGAGGCAAGAGTCATACTTCAAGGGAACGGTTTTCGAAGCGATGACGTTTTGAGAGCAATCACTGATACGGAGATGCAGCTTGAAGAAGATCACTCTGACCCTTGCCGCCGCAGCCGCTCTCGTGGGCGCTGCCTCAACCGTCCAGGCTCATGAGTGGGGTGACGGATATGGCTATGGGCCGGGCCACGGCCACGGCCGTGTCATCGCGCGGGAGAACTATCGCGAGGGCTATCGCGGCATCGGCTTCCGACATCGCGACTGGGATCGCCCGGGCATGCGCGTGATCGAGCGTCGTGACGGCGGCTTCCACCGCCATCACGATTGGGACGACTGAGCGGTCGCCGCCTTCAAACGACCTCGGGGCGCCCGCTCGGGCGCCCCGCCTTCGTTTTCGCCTGCCGGATGCCGACCGATCCGAGGCGGTGGCCTCCCAAGATCCTCCAAGCGCTGCGTGAAGAGGCGCCAGGGCGAATGGCCTCAACCCTGCGGTGGACCAACGGTATCGGCGGCAAATGCCTGCCGTGATCCAAGCGGCCTGGGCCGCCCTGTGGTGCTGTCGCGGGCAGTCTGACGCTCCATCTCGGCGTTCAGCTCCGCCCCAAGAAGCGTGATGACCACGGAGAGCCAGATCCAGGTCATGAAGCCGACCCCCGCTCCGAGCGAGCCGTAGACGCGATTGTAGCTGTCGAAGCTCGCCACGTACCAGGAGAACAGGACGGAGGCGCAGACCCAGGAGACAGCGGCGACAACGCTGCCCCAGCTCACCCAGCGCCATTTCGCCTCCCGCCGGCTCGGACCATACCGGTAGGTCAGTGACAAGCTCAGGCTCACGAGGATCAAGAGCGCCGGCCACCGCAGGACGCGGAGCGCGGTGTCGGTCAGGGCTCCTAAGCCGATGCGGTTCAGCACGATCGGCAGAACCACCAGCACGCCGGCCGTCGCGAGAATGAAGACGATGCCGCTCAGGGTGAACAGAAAGGTTGTCGCGTAGAAGCGAACGAGCGATCGCTTCTCGCGCTCTCTGTAGATCACGTTGAGCGCGTCGAAGAGCGCGCCGACGCCCGAATTCGCGCTCCAGAAGGCCGTAAGCAGGCTCAGGAGCGAGGCGGTGCTGAGGGCGCCGGGACTCTGCCGCGCGATACGAACGAGTTGCTCGGACAACAGGCCGAGCACGCCGTTCGGCAAAACGCCTGCGAGCAGGCTCAGGTGTTGTCCGATGGCTGTTGGATCCAAGAACAGGCCGTAGAGCGAGACGATTGTGGCCAGCGCCGGAAAGATCGCGAGCAGGGCAAAGAACGCCACGCCGCCGGCTGTGGCGAACACCCGGTCGCGCGGCACAGAGAGGACGACGCGCCAGAGGATGTCATGCCAACCGAGGGCTGGGATCTCGCTGGGTTGGTCAGCATTGCGGCCACGGCCGGGCTCGGAGGATCGGGCGAGCGCGTTGCCGATGCTGGCCACATCGGGCGGGCGCGTGCTGACGGAGCGCCAATCGTCCCCTTCCGCCTCGTCCTGTTGCATGAGGCGCCCCTTCAAGCCTGCGATTGCTCAGGTTCATCAAGACCCGGGCTGAGGCAAGCGCCTGTCATTGAGGCGCGGTCCCGTCAAACCGGCAGAGCATCAGCCTGTCTGGCGCCAGGCCGATGCCGTCGAGCACGTTGATCGCGGCGGCGGTGAGGATGCTCTCGGGCGGGGCGGCAGGTTTGACGCGGGCCGACATGCAAAAATGCGAACACCTATGCGATTGAGTTCGCGCGGTAATTTCTCGAGCATGCTGGAGCCGGCGCAGAGCGGCCTCTCCCGCCTCGCCGAGGCTTTCGCCGCGGAGATCGACCGGCACGTCCGGCCCTACCTGATGGAGCACGGTTCCTGACGCAGCCGCCCTCCAGCGCCGCCGGGATCCTGTCAGACGGCTCCTTCCGGACGACTTCGCGGCGATCTGTGATTGCGGCGGGCGCCTCGCGGGTACGCCCTCGGAGGCCGCGGCGCGCGACCTCGTCCGGCACCTTGGCGCGGCGGCGACGGGGCGTCCCGCCGAGACCGTGCCGGCCCCCTACGCCGGGTGGCGGGCCGCCTCCGCCACGCTGGAGGTCGTCGAGGGGGGATCCTCCCGGGGCAAACCGCCGAGACCGTCGTGCAGAGCGCGCATCTCGACGGCCACGACCTCGCCGAGAGCGCGATGGACAACGCCGCCGGCGTCGCGGTGGCGCGGGCGCTCGCCCCCCCAGGCGGGGCGCTTTCGGCGCAAATTGCGCCTCGCCTTCTTCGGTGCGGAGGAATGGGCGCTGACAGGCTCGCGCGTCTACCTCGACGGCCTGCCCGTGGCCGAGCGCGAAAACATCGCCTTGAACGTCAACCTCGATTCCGTCGCCGGCCGCGGCCGCCTGACGGCCTTTGGCGTAGCACCTCATCGGGAAAGACGTCGCCGGCAGCGCCGCACCGGCGCAGCCGCCGCAGAGCGCTGCAGGATCGTCGACCAAATCCCGCGCGTCGGTCTGCTCGCCGTGCACACATCATCCGGAAGGTCGAGTCGCCGAGCATCGTCGGGCATGCGCGTCTCACCGCGGCCCGGCCAGTCGCTGCCCCGGACCATCCGCTCCCGGGCTGCCACTGCGAAGGACTTCACGGCTGCCGAGGCGTCGGGATATGCGGACCATCCGTTCGCGGTCTTGAGGTCGGCTCCCGACAGCGTCTTCCAGCTGCGTCCACCGTCGATCAGGCGATGCGCCAAGACGAAGGCGGGCCAAGCATAACGGCGCCCGAGATGGCAATTTTGACGCTCTCGGTCAGAATGCGCCCGTCATTCACGCAAGTGCTACCAATATGCGCAACGCCCTAGCTGGCCTGCAGCTTCTTTGACCTTCCCGTCCCCCGGACCTCGGCCGACACTCGGACGGTCCATCCATGGGAGCTTCGGGGTCGATGACGCATCTCACGCGGCGCAGCTTCATCGGGACAGCGGCGCTGCTCGCGGCACCGGCCATCATCCGGCCTGCCTTCGCCGCCGATACCGTGAAGCTCGGCTGCCTGTTCTCGTCGTCGGGCACGATGGCCAATCTTGAGGGCCGGCTGAACCACGTGGTCCGCATGGCCGCCGACGAAATCAACGGGCGCGGCGGCGTCAACGGCCGCCAGATCGAGGTGCTGACCTCCGATCCCGCCTCGGACTGGCCGCTCTACGCCCAGATCGGCCGGCAGATGCTCCAGCAGGAGAAGGTCGCGGCCCTGTTCGGCTGCTGGACCTCCGTGTCGCGCAAGTCAGTCCTGCCGGTCGTCGAGCAGAATGACGGGCTGCTGTTCTACCCGCTGCACTTCGAGGGTGACGAGAATTCCAAGAACGTCGTCTACGTGAACTCGCCGCCCGCGAGTTCCGTGCTGCCGGCGGTCGACTACCTGATGGGTCCGGACGGCGTCGCCGCGAAGCGCTTCTTCATGATCGGCTCGGACTATGTCTGGCCACGCACGATCAACAAGCAGCTCAAGGGGTACTGGAAGAGCAAGGGCATCCCCGAGAGCGCGTGGCGCGAGGAATACGTGCCGTTCGGCTTCTCGAACTTCCAGACGCTGGTGAATCAGGTCCGCACCTTCGCCAGCCAGCCCGGCGGCCAGGCGATCGTGGTGCTGACCGTCGTCGGCTCCTCGATCCCCGACTTCCTGCGCGAGTTCGCCAACCAGGGCATCAGCGCCACCGACGTGCCGATCCTCGGCCTCGACATGGTGGAGGCCGACCTCGAGGGGCTCGATACCGGAAAGCTCGTCGGCCACCTGAATTGCTGGGCCTATCTCCAGGCCGCCAAGGGCGAGCGGAACCAGAAATTCCTCGGCGAGTGGGCCGCCTACGTGAAGGCCAAGAACGTCCCGTTCAGCGCCGACACGGTGATCGACCCGATGGTCTCGGCCTATGACAGCGTCCATCTCTGGGCGCTCGCCGCCGCCAAGGCCGGGTCCTTCGCGGTGCCGGAGGTGCGCAAGGCCTTCGCGGGACTGAGCTTCGACGATCCCTCGGGCTACACGCTGACCATGACGGGCGAGAACAACTACGTCTCCCGCGGCGTCTTCATCGGCTCTGTCAACGAGAAGCGCGGCTTCGACGTCCTCTGGCAATCTCCGAACGCTCCGAAGCCGGTCCCATTCAGCCCCTATGGCTGATCTGAGGCGGTTTCCGCTCCGCGCTCTTCTGGTGCTCGGGTGTCTTGCGCTCGGGGCGGCCTCGGCCTCCGCCGCGCCGCTCGACCGGGCGGCCTTCGCGGCGGACCTGTGCGGGGACAGCGCCGCGCAGGTCCGCGGAGCCGAGGGTCTCGTGCAGGCTGGCGGGGACCTTCCGACCGACGACCTCGCCTTCGCCGGCAGGCTCCTCGGCGCGCTGGCCGAGCGCCGCCTGGCCTGCCCGGCGGACGGCGCCGTCCTGCTCGACCGCCCGGGCGCGCCTGAGGGCCGCGACGCGATCATCGGCGCACCGCGGCCGGTCTCGGAGACGCGCGCGCCGGTCCTCGGCCTGCGCCAGCGCGCCGCAATCGAGACCGCGCGCGGCACCGTCGCGTTGCTGACCGGCCCGGATCCGGCCGCCCGCACCGTCGGTCTCGCGGTTCTGGAGCGGCGCATCGCCACCGTTCCGGCGGCCGTGCTCGACCGGGCCCGCGATGCGGAGACGGATGCCGCGCTGAAAGCGACCATCGCCGGCCTCGCCCAGGCGGCCGCCCTGTCGTCGCCCGATCCGGCCCGGCGCCGGGCGGCGATCGCCGCGGTGGCCGCGAGCCCGTCCGGGGCCGCGCAGGCACGGCTCGCGGCGCTGAAGGGCGATCCCGCCTACGCTGCCGACCCGGCCTTCCGGGCGGCGCTCGATGCGGGCCTCGCACAGGTCGCCCGCGCGGTGGCGGTCGGGGACGGCCTCGCGGTCGTCTATAACGGCCTGAGCTTCGCCAGCATCCTGTTCATGGCGGCGGCCGGGCTCGCGATCATCTTCGGGCTGATGGGCGTGATCAACCTCGCCCAGGGCGAGTTCATCATGCTCGGCGCCTACGCGACCTACGCCGTGCAGGAGGCCTTCCGCCGCCTCGCCCCCGGCCTGCTCGACCTCTACCTCGTCGCCGCCATCCCGATCGCCTTCCTGGCGGTCGCCCTGGTCGGGATCGCGGTCGAGGCGCTGATTCTGCGCCACCTCTACCGGCGGCCGCTGATGAGCCTGCTCGCCACCTGGGCGGTGAGCCTGTTCCTCGTGAACCTCGTCCGCGTGACGGTCGGCACCCAGAACCTGCAATTCGTCATGCCGGCCTATGTCAGCGGCGGCGTGCCGCTCTACGCCGACTTCGTCATGACCTGGAACCGGCTGTTCGCCATCGGCTTCGCGGCGGCGACGCTCGTCGTGACGCTCCTGGTCCTGCGCCGGACCCCGCTCGGGCTCGACATCCGCGCCGTGACCCAGAACCGCGACATGGCCGCCTGCCTGGGATTGCCGACCCGCCGGGTCGACCGCCTCGCCTTCGGGCTGGGCTCGGGCCTGGCGGGGCTCGCCGGGGTGGCGCTGTGTCCGATCTACAGCGTCAATCCCGGCATGGGCGCGGGCTTCATCGTCGACAGCTTCATGGTCGTGGTGCTGGGCGGCGTCGGCAGCCTCGTCGGGACCCTAGTGGCGGCCCTCGGGGTCGGGGGCGCCAACGTGCTGATCGAGCCGATCTCCGGCGCGGTCGCCGCCAAGGTGATCGTGCTCGTCGGAATCATCCTGTTCCTGCAGCGCCGGCCCGAGGGGCTGTTCGCGGTGCGGCGGCGGCGATGAGCGGCGCCGTGCAGACCGCTCTCGCTCCGGCAGCCGGACCGGCGCGGCGCGCCGTGCGCGATCCGCTGGTGGCCGGCCTCGTCGGGCTCTGCCTCGCCGCCGCGGCGGGGCTCCTCGTGGCGCCGCCCGCGCCGTATCTCGTCAACGCCCTGGGCCAGCTCGCCGCCTTCGCGATCCTCGCCGTGTCGCTGGATCTGGTCTGGGGCTATCTCGGCATCCTCAGCCTGGGGCACGGCCTGTTCTTCGCGATCGGCGGCTATGTCGGCGCCATGCACCTGCTGGCCCACGGCGCCGCGATGACCGGCGTGCTGCCGGACTTCGTGCAGTTCATGGGCTGGAAGAGCCTGCCGGCCTACTGGGCGGGTCTCGACCACGCCCCGTACGCCTTCGTCCTCGCGCTGGCGCTCGCCGGCCTCGTCGCCTTCGTGTTCGGGCTCGCCTCGTTCCGCTCGCGGGTCAACGGCGTCTACTTCTCGATCATCAGCCAGGCGCTCGTCTACGTCGCGATGCTGCTGATGTACCGCAACGATACCGGGCTCGGCGGCAACAACGGCATGACCGGCTTCCCGCTGCTGTTCGGCTGGCCGATGGGTTCGCCGGGCGTGGTCACCGGTCTGGCCGTCGCGGCCCTCCTGACGCTGGCGGCTTTGCTCGCCGGCACGCGGCTCCTCGTCGGCAGCGCCGTCGGGCGGCGGATGCTCGCCTGCCGCGACGACGAGACCCGCCTGCGCACGCTGGGCTACAGCACCACCCGGCTCAAGCTCGGGATCTGGTGCCTCTCGGCCATGATCGCGGCGCTCGCGGGCATCCTGTACGTGCCGCAGGTCGGCATCATCAATCCGCGGGTGCTGGCGCCCGACCTCTCCATCGAGATCGCCGTCTGGGTGGCGATCGGCGGCCTCGGGCGGCTCGGCGGCGCGGTCATCGGCGCGATCCTCGTCAACGGCCTGAAGTTCTGGCTGAGCGCCGCGATGCCGGAGGCGTGGCCCTTCATCCTGTCCGGTCTGGTGCTGCTCGTGGTGCTGGTCCTGCCGAACGGCCTCCTCGACCTCGTGGCACTCCGCCCGCGCCCGACCTGGCTGCGGAGGCCCCGATGAGCGCCCTCGTGGTCGACGCCCTGACGGTCGCCTTCGGCCGGTTCACGGCGCTGGATGCCGTGTCGCTCGCGGTCGATGCCGGCGAGGTGCGGGCCGTGATCGGCCCGAACGGGGCCGGCAAGACCACGCTTCTCGACGTGATCTCGGGCGTCACCAAGCCGGTTTCCGGCCGGGTGATGCTCGGCGATCAGATCGACCTGACCAAGCGCTCCGAAGCCGAAATCGCGCGGGCCGGCGTGCGGCGGAAGTTCCAGAAGCCCAGCGTCTTCCCGGCGCTCACCGTGCGCGAGAACCTGGAGATCGGCTGCGGCCCCGCCTTGAGCCCGCGCGACCGTCCGGCCCGCATCGCCTCGATCCTCGGCGAGATCGGCCTCGGCCCGCGGGCCGAGGTGCCGGCCGGCAGCCTCGCTCACGGCGAGAAACAGTGGCTGGAGATCGGCATGGTGCTCGCCGCCGAGCCGGCGCTGCTCCTCCTCGACGAGCCCGTGGCAGGGCTCTCCGACGCCGAGACCGCCCAGACCGCCGCGCTGATCCGGAGTTTGCGCCGGCCGGACCGCGCGATCCTCGTGATCGAACACGATATGGGCTTCGTCGAGGCCATCGCAGACCGGGTGACCGTGCTGCACGAGGGCCGCACGCTCTACGAGGGCAGCATGCAGGGCGCGCGGGGCGATGCCCGCGTGATCGAGGTGTTCCTCGGCCGATGACGAAAGCCCGCGAACCCGCACGTCTCGCCGTCGAGGGGCTCGACCAGCATTACGGCAGCGCACAGGTGCTGCGCGGGATCGGCCTCACGGTCGAGCCGGGCGCCTGCCTCGCCGTGCTCGGCCGCAACGGCGCCGGCAAGACCACGCTGCTGCGCTGCCTCACCGGCCTGATCCCGGCGAGCCGCGGGCGGATCGCACTGGATGAGACCGACCTGACTCGCCTGTCGCCCGACCGGCGGGCCCGCTCGGGCCTCGCCTACGTGCCCCAGGGACGCGAGATCTTTCCGGACCTGAGTGTCGCCGAGAATCTGCGGGTCGCGGCCCGGGCCCACGGGCTGGAGCGAACCGACGCCGTCGACGAGGCGGTCGCCCTGTTCCCGGCGCTCCGCGGCCTCTGGCACCGTCCGGGGGGCAATCTTTCGGGCGGCCAGCAGCAACAACTTGCGATCGCCCGGGCGCTTGCGACGCGGCCTCGTGTCCTGCTGCTCGACGAGCCGACGGAGGGCATCCAGCCCTCGATCGTCGTCGCCATCGAGACGGTGATCGCCGGGCTCAAAGGCCGGATCACTGTACTGCTCGTGGAGCAGTATCTCGATTTCGCCCTTCGGGTCGCCGACGCCGTGGTGGTGCTGTCGCGGGGTCGTGTCGTCGCGCGCGGTGACCCGGCAGCGCTGAACCACGAGACCCTCACCCGTCACATCGCCGTCTGACGAACCCCACCCAGGAGACGCCGTGCCCACCCATCACGAGATCCCCGCCATCCCCGAGACCATGGTGCTCGGCTATTTCGACGCCGCCCTGCCGCCCGTGCTGACCGTCGAGTCCGGAGACACCGTCACCCTGCACTCGCATCCGGCCGGCGGGCGCGAGTCGCTCCACCCCGACCCGGCTCGGGTGCCGGCCGACCTGCTCCACGCGCTCGATACGCTGAAGCCAGGCGGCGGCCCGCACTTCGTCACCGGACCGATCCATGTGGCAGGGGCCGAGCCCGGCGACATGCTTCAGGTCGACATCCTCAACCTGAAGTTCCGGCTCGACTGGGGCTTCGTCTCGATCCTACCGCTGCTCGGCACCCTGCCGGACGAGTTCACCGAGTACGAGACCGTCCACGCCGACATCGACAGCGACCGCGGATTCTGCCGCCTGCCCTGGGGGACGGAGCTGCCCCTCGACCCGTTCTTCGGCATCCTGGGCACCGCCCCGCCCCCCGCCTGGGGCCGGGTCGGCTCACCGGTGCCGCGCGCCTTCGGCGGCAACATGGACAACAAGGAGCTGAAGGTCGGAACGACCCTGTACCTGCCGGTCTTCAATGAGGGCGGCGGCTTCTACGCGGGCGACGGCCACGGGGTGCAGGGTGACGGCGAGGTCTGCATCACCGCGCTGGAGACGGGGCTGACCGGCACGTTCCGGCTGACGGTGCGCAAGGATCTCCAGGGCGCCTGGCCCTTCGCCGAAACCCCCACCGACCTGATGTCGATCGGCCTCCACGAGAGCCTCGACGAGGCCATGCGCCAAGCCGTGCGCGAGATGGTGCGCCTCGTCTGCGTCCGCACCAGCCTCACCCGCAACCAAGCCTATATGCTGTGCTCCCTGGCCGGGAACCTGCGGATCACCCAGACGGTCGACGGCAACAAGGGCGTCCACATGATGATGCCCAAGACGGCGCTGGCCGGGAAATGAATGTGGTGCGCGCCCGCCAATTCAGCGCGCTCGTTCCGGGGCGGCCTGGACGCGGTCCCATACGGGTACCCGACAACGGAAAGCGCCCTGGTGCCGGATCAAGCAATCCCGGTCGCACTCTCATCCCGAGCACCCCGAGGTGCGGCCAGGCAGTGCATCGCGGCGGGTCGCGAACCGCAGCGCAACGCGATGGTGTGCCGGCTCTAGTTGGCGGTTCGCACGAAGGCGAAGCGACCGATGCAGGGCTCGCCGCCGCGGTAGCTCGGCCTCTGGCGCAGCGCTGTGCGCGGCGCGGCGCCTGGCCGGCCCGTCTCCCCGCGCCCCGGCTGGACCGCTATCGCGGCCCGCAGGCGCTGCACCTCTGCCCGCAGGGCCACGTTCTCCTGCTCGACCCGGCCGAGCAGAGCCACGCCCGCGGGCTTGAGCCCGCCGAGGCGCCGTCGCCACCGATAGAAGGTACCGAGCGAGATACCGGCGCTCACGCAGATCTCGACGATCGGTATGCCACGCGCGGCCTCGTCCAATAGAAAGGCGATCTCCTCATCCGTGTGCAGGGACCGGCTCATCGAGGATCTCCAGCTTCGTCAGACTTGTTGCGTCCGTTCGGTAAGCCACGGGCAAGAAGTGGACCGCCAGCACGTACTCAACTTGGTGAAGCGCTGTCCGCGATCCGGACGAAAGACCCCAGTGGAGCAGAGTTCGGTGCTGCGTAGGATTGATCCTCCTACTCCAGAGGGCTGCCGAGTTCGCACCAGCCCGTAACAGCCTCTCGCGCGTCCTGTGCACGGGTAGACAAGCTATCAGCGGATAGCCCCACTCCTGGCTCCCATTCTCCCCGGCATCTGGCGCTATCGAGGACGATCAAACGGCCTGCATCGTTGCGGAATCGACGGGGACCGCAATGCCAGACGCCATCACGATCTTCGAGGTTCGGCGGATTTACACGATGAATCCCGCGCGGCCCGTCGCCACGCATGTGGCGGTCCGGAACGGCCGAGTGCTCATGGTCGGGGACGCCGACGAGGTTGCCGAACTCGGCGGCACGCTCGATCACCGGTTCGCCGACAAGATCATGCTGCCCGGTTTCGTCGAGGGCCACGCCCACGTGATGGAGGGCACGCTCTGGCAACAGACCTATGTCGGCGCGGGTGACCGCCGCAGTCCGGATGGGCGCCACGTTCCCGGCCTGCGCAGCATCGAAGCGGTCACCGGACGCCTCGCGGAAGCCTCGGCGGCGATCTCGGGTCCGGACAAGCTTCTCTACGGCTGGGGGTTCGATCCGCTGCATCTCGGCGGCGCGCGGTTAACGCGGCACGACCTCGACCGGGTCTCAACCACGCGGCCGGTGATGGTCCACCACGCCAGCCTCCACATCACCAACGTCAACAGCCTGCTCCTGGAGATGGCGGGCTTCGACGCGCAAACGTCGATCGACGGCGTGCCGAAGCTGCCGGACGGCAGCCCCTCCGGCGAGTTGCAGGGCATCGCCGCCCGGCTGCGCCTGTTCCGGGGTCTCGGCTACAACCCGATGAGCGGTGCGCTCGATGCGGGCGACGTGGGGCGCTTCGGTGCGGCGGCGCAGCTTCAGGGCATCACCACCATCGCCGACCTACACAACGAGCTCAACGACGCCTCCGTCGCGGTCTATCGTGACGCCTGCACTGAGGGCCTGCCGGTGCGGATCGTGCCAGCGCTCGCCTCCGTCTCTTGCCCACCGGAGGAGGGGATCGCCAAGATCGCCCGGCTCCGGGCGGCGAATACGGGCCAGCTGCGCTTCGGCATCGTCAAGATCATCGTGGACGGCTCGATCCAAGGCTTCACCGCCCGCCTGCTGCCGCCGGGCTACCACAACGGCGCGCCAAACGGCCTCTGGTACGTGGCGCCGGAGGATCTCGACCGGATCGTGGGGACCTACCATGCGGCCGGCATCCAGCTGCACATTCACACCAACGGCAACGAAGCCACGGAGGCCGCCCTCGATGCCGTCGAGAAGGCGCAGATCTCTCATCCCCGCCCGGACCATCGCCACACCCTCCAGCACTGCCAGATGGCGACGGAGGCGCAGTTGCGCCGGGTCAAAGCGCTTGGCCTGTGCCTCAACCTGTTCTCGAACCACCTCTATTATTGGGGTGACGCGCACCACGACCTGACCATGGGGCCGGAGCGCGCGGCGCGGCTCGATGCGGCGGGCAGCGCGGCACGGCTCGGCATTCCCTTCTCGATCCACTCCGACGCGCCGGTCACGCCGCTCGGGCCGCTCTTCACCGCCTGGTGCGCGGTCAACCGCCTCTCCTCCTCAGGCCGCCTGCTGGGGCCGGAGGAGCGGCTGAGCGTGCCCCAGGCGCTGCATGCCGTGACGCTCGGGGCGGCCTACACGCTGCGGATGGACCATCTGGTGGGGTCCATCGAGGCGGGCAAGTTCGCCGATTTTGCAGTGCTCGACGCAGACCCGCACGAGGCTCCGCCGGAGCATCTCCGCGACATCGTCGTCCACGCCACCGTCCTCGGGGGCCGGGTGTTCGAGGTGCCGCCCGCATGAGGCGCCGGCTGCCCGTCCTCGACCCGGCCACGCGCTGCCCGCTGACCGTGCTCGGCGGCTTCCTCGGAGCCGGCAAGACCACGCTGCTGAACCGGCTGCTCACCGGGGCGAGTGGGCGTTACGCCGTCCTCGTCAACGATTTCGGCGCAATCAACGTCGATGCGGGCCTCGTGGCCGACCATGACGGCAAGACTTTGCGACTCACGAATGGCTGCGTCTGCTGCAGCCTCGCCGATGGCTTCCTCGACACTCTGATGCGGGTACTCGCGGAGCCGGAGCCCTTCGATCACATGGTGATTGAGGCGAGCGGCGTCGGCGATCCGGGCGCCATCGCCGACATCGCACGGGTCGAGCCTGGCCTCGTCCTGCACGCGGTGATCGTGCTGGCCGATGCCGAGCGCCTTCCTGCGCTCGTCGCCGACGCGCGCCTTGGCGACACGATCGTCCGGCAGATCCGGGCGGCAGACCTCCTCGTGCTGAACAAGTGCGACCTCGTCGATCCTTCGGGCCTGTCTGCGTCGCGGGAGGTCCTGGTTTCCCTGCGCCCCGGCGTTCCGCTGGTGGAGACGGTCGACGCCGCCCTGCCGCAGGCGATCCTCGCCCCCGACACGGTGTCGTCCCGTGGGGGCGACGATGGGGGCTTCCCCATCGCCGAGGCCGCGCACGAGACGGATTTCGCCCGCATCCTCTACCGTCGGGTCGGAGCCTTCGACCGAGAGAGACTCGCCCGCGCCCTGTCCGCGCTTCCCCCCTCGCTTCTGCGGCTGAAGGGATGCCTTCGCCTCGGCGACCGTCCGGAGACGCATCTCCTGCAGATGGTCGGGCGCCGCTGGACTCTCACGCCGCTACAAGCCCTTCCGGATGGAAGGATCGAGCTCGTCGGCATCTCGACCGGGCATCCCGGTAGCGGCGACGCCGTCGCGTCCCTTCTCGACCGCGCCTTGCTTCGGGCCGAGCCGCCCATCCTCCAGGGAGACGTCCACCGATGCGCCTGACCAAACGCACGCTCCTCGGCACCGGCCTTTCGGCACTCGCCGTTCCCCTGCTCGGCATCCCGCAGGGCCACGCAGAGGGGGCCGACGCCCCTCTGGTGATCGGCACCAACCAAGTGCCGCGACATTTCAACGGCGCCGTGCAATCCGGCATCGCCACCGGGATGGTCTCCACGCAGCTTTTCGCGAGCCCCCTGCGCTACGACGACAAGTGGAACCCGCAGCCTTATCTCGCCAAATCCTGGGAGATCGCTCCCGACAATCTGAGCGTCACGCTCAAGCTCGTGACGAATGCCGTCTTCCATGACAGCCATCCGCTCACCTCGGAGGATATCGCCTTCTCCATTGGAGTGATCAAGGCGAACCACCCATTCCAGACCATGCTGGAGCCGGTCTCGGCGGTGGAGACGCCCGATCCGCACACCGTGGTGATCAAGCTCTCGCGCCCGCACCCGGCGCTGTTGCTCGCCATGTCGCCCGGCCTGATGCCGATCCTGCCCAAGCACGTCTATGGCGACGGGCAGGACATCAAGACTCACCCGGCCAACCTCAAGCCCATCGGCTCCGGGCCGTTCAAGTTCGTGGATTACAAGCAGGGCGAGGCGGTCCAGCTCGAGCGCTTCGACAAGTTCTTCCTCGAAGGGCGGCCCCGGCTCGCGCGGCTCGTCTACCGGATCCTGCCGGACCAGAACAGCCTCGTGATCGCCACCGAGCGGCGGGAGATCGGCATGCTGCCGTTCCTCTCTTCGGTGCGCGACATCGAGCGGCTGTCGAAGTCTCCGAACCTGACCGTCACCGATCGCGGCTTCGAGGGAATCGGCCCGATCAACTGGCTGGCCTTCAATTGCGGGAAGAAGCCCCTCGACGACGTGCGGGTGCGCCAAGCAATAGCCTACGCGGTGAACCGCGACTTCGTCACCGGCAAGCTCCTGGGCGGCGCGGCGAAGCCCGATACCGGCCCCATCGTGCCCGGCTCGCCGTTCTTCGAGCCCGCAGTGGAGGCCTACAAGCTCGACATCGCGAAGGCGAATGCGCTGCTGGACGAGGCCGGCCTGAAGAAGGGCAGCGACGGAACGCGGATGCAGCTCACCATCGACTACATCCCCAATGACAACGACCAGCAGCGCAACGTCGCCGAATACCTCCGCGCCGGTCTGAAGCGCATCGGGATCGTCCTGCAGGTGCGCGCCGCCCCGGACTTCCCGACCTGGGCGCAACGCATCTCGAACTTCGATTTCGACCTGACGATGGACAACGTCTTCAACTGGGGCGACCCGGTGATCGGCGTGGCGCGGACCTACCTCTCGACCAACATCCGCAAGGGCGTGATCTGGTCAAATACGCAGCAATACAAGAACCCGAAGGTCGACGACCTCCTGAACGCGGCTGCGGTCGAAGCCGATCTGCCCAAGCGCAAGGCGCTTTATGGCGAGTTCCAGAAGATCGTCGTCGCCGAGGCGCCGATCGCCTACATAAATTTGACCCCCTACAACGGCGTGTTCGACAAGCGCCTCACGGGGCTGCCCCTATCGATCTGGGGCTCCCTCTCGCCCCTCGACGAGGTCGCCTGGGCTGGCACGGCGGCGGATGCGGAAGCGGCGCGATGACGGCGCTCCGCCGCCTCGGCGCGACCTCGCTCAACGTCGTCGGCTTGCTGCTGGCGGTGGTGGTGCTGAACTTCCTGCTGATCCAGGCGGCGCCCGGCGATCCGGCCCAGGTGATCGCCGGAGAGATGGGCGGGGCCTCGCCGGAGATCATGGCCGAGATCCGCACGCGCTACGGTCTCGACCGCAGCGTTCCCGAGCAGCTTGCGACCTATGTCGGACGGGTGGCGCGGGGCGACCTTGGCTATTCCTTTTATTTCAACGAGCCGGTCTCGCGGCTGATCCTTGGGCAACTCCCCGCCACCGCCATCCTGGTTCTGACGTCCCTCGGCTTCGCGGTGCTGGCCGGGGCGGCTCTCGGCATCCTGAGCGCCCGGAGACCCCACGGCCTGTTGAGCCACGCCGTGTCCCTCGTGGCCATCGCGGGCAACGCCGCACCCGTGTTCTGGACCGGGCTGATGCTCCTCGTGCTCTTCGCCTCCGTCTGGCCGGTCCTCCCGGTGGCCGGGATGAGCGATGTGGCGAACCCCGCCACGGGGCTGGCCGCCATCCTCGACGTCGGCCGCCACCTCGTCCTGCCGGCCCTCACCCTCGGGATCGTCTACGTCGCGCAGTACAGCCGCCTGATGCGCACGAGCATGATCGACGCGCTGCAGGCGGATTACGTCCGCACCGCCCGGGCCAAGGGCCTGCCCGAGCGGGTGGTGGTGGGCAAGCACGCCCTGCGCAATGCGCTGATCCCCCTCGTGACGATGGTGGGGCTTCAGTTCGGCCAGCTCTTCGCCGGGGCGATCCTCGTTGAGACGGTGTTCGCATGGCCCGGCCTGGGGCGGCTCACCTTCGAGTCGATCCTGCGACGCGACTATCCGACGTTGCTCGGCATCCTGTTCTGCTCGGCGTTGCTCGTCATCACCGCCAACATCGTCACCGACCTGATCTACCGCCTCATCGATCCGCGCATCCGCGCCGGGAGGACCGCATGAGCGCATTGCTCGCCGTAGAGCCGGCCCGCTCTGTGCCGGCCGCCATGCCCGTCCCCCGGAAGGCGGCTTCGCCGGGGCTCGCCGCCCTGCGCCTGTTTCTGTGCAACCCTTCGGGGATCGTCGGCCTCGCTATCCTCCTCGCCCTTGTCTTCGCGGCCGTCGCGGGCCCGAGCCTCTACGGGGTCGACCCGTTCGAGATCGTCGGCGCGCCGTTCCAGCCGCCGGGGGGCGATCCGATCCTCGGGACGGATTATCTTGGGCAGGACATCCTCGCCGGCCTCCTCCAGGGCGGGCGCGCGACGCTCCTCGTCGGCCTGTCCTCGGCGCTAATGACCGTGGTGATCGGCATCACCTTCGGGGCGTTGTCCGGCTTCTTCGGCGGCGCCGTCGATGCCGGGCTGATGAAGCTTACCGAGTTCTTCCAGGTGCTGCCGACGCTGCTCTTCGCGATGGTGCTCGTCACCCTATTCGGCCAGAAGATCGCGATCACGACCACGGCCATCGGGATCGTCTCCTGGCCGCCGACAGCGCGGCTCACCCGCGCTGAGTTCCTACGCCTGCGCGGCCTCGACTTCGTGAAGGCGGCCCGTGCCGCCGGGGCGGGGCCGGGCTACCTGATCGGCCGGGTGATCCTGCCCAACGCCGCCCCGCCCATCGTCGTCTCGGCGACGCTCGCTATCGGCACCGCCGTTCTGTTCGAGGGCGCGCTGAGCTTCCTCGGCCTAGGCGATCCCAACGTGATGAGTTGGGGCCTGATGATCGGCCAGAACCGCGCCTACGCCCTCGACGCGTGGTGGACGGTGGTGCTGCCGGGCGCGGCGATCTTCCTCGCGGTCCTCGGCGTGAGCCTCGTGGGCGATGCCTTCAACGACGCGGTTAACCCGCGCCTGCGCAAGCGGAGCTGACCATGGATGCGGCAGGGTCGGCTCCCGTCCTCACAGTGGAAGACCTCACCGTCGCCCTGACCCGGCCCGGCGGCGGCGCACCCGTGCTCGAACGCCTCAGCTTCTCCGTGGAGGCGGGGCGGACCGTCGCGCTGGTCGGCGAATCCGGCTGCGGCAAGAGCATGACGGCGCTCGCCATCCTCGGCCTGCTGCCGGAGGGGTTCGCGCTGACGGGCGGGCGCATCCTGCTCGCCGGAGAGGACGTGACCCAGGCCGCGCCCGCCCGCCTGCGGGCCCTGCGCGGCTCGGCCATGTCGATGATCTTCCAGGAGCCGATGACCGCCCTGAACCCGGTCTACTCGGTGGCGGACCAGATCTGCGAGGCGCTGCGTCTGCATCAGCGCCTCGGCCGCCGCGACGCCCTCGAACGGGCGCTGGCGATGCTGAAGGCGGTGCAAATCCCGGCCGCCGAGCGGCGGCTGCACGCTTATCCGCACGAATTGTCGGGGGGCATGCGCCAGCGGGTGATGATCGCCATGGCGCTCGCCTGCCGCCCGAAGCTCCTCATCGCCGACGAGCCGACCACCGCGCTCGACGTGACGGTCCAGGCCCAGGTCTTCGACCTCCTGAAGGTGTTGCAGGACGAGATGGGCACGGCCATCGTGCTCATCACCCACGATCTCGGCGCGGTGGCGGACATCGCCGAAACCGTGGCGGTCCTCTATGCCGGTCGCTGCGTCGAGCAGGGCGAGACCCGCGCTATCATGCGGGCCGCCGCGCATCCCTACACGCGCGGGCTGATGGGCTGCACGCCGCATCTGCGCCTCGGCGCCGCGGCCGCAGCCTCGCAGGGCGCCCTACGGGAGATCCCCGGCCTCGTCCCGCCGCTCGGCCGGCGCCCGGCGATCTGTGCCTTCGCCGACCGCTGCCACCGCGCCGACGCCATCTGCCTCGACCGGCCGCAGCCGGCCCTGTCAGCGCACGGCCCCTCGCGGGCGGTCGCCTGCTGGCATCCGGAGACCCGAGCGGCATGAACGCCCATTCCCCCGCCCTGGCGACCCAAGCCGAGATCCTCCGCGTGGAGGATCTCAAAGTCCATTTCCCCCTTCCGGGGCACGGCGGATCCGTGGTCCATGCCGTAGACGGCGTTAGCTTCTCCGTGCGGCGAGGCACGAGCTTCGGCATCGTCGGCGAGTCGGGCTCCGGCAAGTCCACCACGGCGCAGGGGGTGATGCGCCTCGTCTCCGCCACGTCGGGCCGGGTGGTCCTGAATGGACAGGACATCCTCCGCCTCGGCGGAGGGCGCCTGCGGGAGGCGCGGCGCCACATCCAGATGGTGTTCCAGGACCCCTTCGCCTCCCTCGATCCTCGCCGGAGTGCAGGGGATCTCGTGGCAGAGCCGCTCCGCCTGCTGGAAGGGCTCTCGCGCCGGGAGGCGGCCCAGCGCCTCGACGAGCTGTTCGCGAGCGTCGGCCTGCCCTCGGAGGCGAGGAGCCTGTTTCCTCACCAGTTCTCCGGCGGCCAGCGGCAGCGCCTCTGCATCGCGCGGGCGCTGGCGACGAAGCCCGACATCATCGTCTGCGACGAGGCAGTCTCAGCCCTCGACGTCGCGATTCAGGCGCAAATCCTCAACCTGCTCGCCCGGCTCCAGGCGGAACGGGGGCTCGCCTACGTCTTCATCTCGCACGACCTCGGGGTGGTGCAGCACCTCTGCGACGAGGTGGCGGTGATGTATCTCGGCCGGATCGTCGAGCAGGCCTCGACGGCGGCGTTCTTCTCAGCCCCGCGCCACCCCTACAGCTGGTCGCTGATCTCGGCCGCCGTGCCCGCCGGCCCGGTCCGCGACGCTCTGAAGCGCCGCTACCTCGTTCGCGGCGAGCCGCCGAGCCCGATCGATCCGCCCGCCGGCTGCCGCTTCGCCGGCCGCTGCCCCTTCGCGGTGGACCGCTGCCGCGCCGAGGATCCGGCCCTGCTCCCGGTCGGCCAGGGCCATGCCGTGGCCTGCCACCGGGTGGGAGAGATCGCGCCGCCGGATTTCGACGGCGCGCAGGCGGCGTGAGGGAAGCCCCTTACGCCGCCTCGTCGCGGTGGTGGTACCACCGATAGAGCATCCGCTGGCCGATCCGCCGGAACGGGGCGAACGGGTGTCCCGGGAGGGCGCCCTCGTAGATCGGCAGGCCGACGGGCTTGCGCCCGGCCACCAGCCCCGCGAGGCGCCGCCCGGCCTGGGCCGAGAAGGACACGCCGTTGCCGCCGTAGCCGAGGCTGTAGAATAGCGGCTCATCGGGCTCCGGCTGCACGACGCGGGGCATCATGTCGTGGCTGACATCCACCCAGCCCCACCACGAGTAATCGACGCGGATTCCCTCCAGCACCGGAAACTTCGCGTGCAGCCCATCGATCAGCAATTGCAGGTGACGGGGATGGGTCGCGTCCGCCCCGGTGATCGCGCTGCGGCTGCCGATCTGGACCCGGTCGTCCGGCAGGCGGCGATAGTAGAAGCGCAGGGTGCGAGTGTCGGTGACGAAGGTGGTGGTGCGGAATGACGCCGCGATCTCCTCCGGGGTGAGCGGCCGGGTGACGAGGGAGTTCGACAGGATCGGCATGATCCGGCTGCGCAGGCGCGGGTGCAGATCCTGGCTGGTGTAGCCGCCGGTGGCAATGGCCACCGCCCGTGCCCGCACGGTGCCGTGGGGCGTGCGCACCCGGAACGCCGCCCCGTCGCGCTCGATCTCGAGCACTGGGCTTGATGGATAGACCTTCGCTCCCGCCGCACGGGCGGCCCGCAGATAGCCGAAGGCGAATTTCGCCGGGTGGATGCCGATGCCGAGCGGCTCGTGCAAGGCGCCCACCGCCCCGGCCTCGTCGAGCCAGTCGCGCTTCAACGCGTCGGCGCCGATCATCCGCGTCCGGTAGCCGAACACTTCGTTCGCGAGCGCCGATTCCGCCGCGAGCTTCTCGTAGGTGCGCGGACGGTGCGCCACGTAGATGTGGCCGCCGGGCTGCGGATCGGGGTCGAATTCGCGCACGAGGTCTGTAAAGTAGTCGAACCCCTCCATGATCTCGGCATGGAGCTTCAGGGCGGTCTCGCGCCCGTAGCGGGCGATCCATTGCGAGCGGCTGAGCCGCCCTGAGGCGGTCTGTCCCTGGCCGCCGTTACGGGTGCTGCATCCCCAAGCCACCCGGTTGGCTTCCAGCACCATGGCCTTGATCCCGTGGTCGCGGGCGAGGCTGAGCGCGCAGGACAGGCCGGTGAAGCCGGAGCCGACGATCACCACGTCGGTATCCATATCCCCCGTCACCGGGCCGTCATCCTCCGGCGGGGGGCCGGCCGTCGCGACCCAGTAGGTCGGGGCATAGTTCCGGTCTGTGCCGGGCGTGGCGTGGGTGAGGGGATCGTAGGTCGGGTCGTAGGGCGCGCCGGTCGGGCGCGACTGCGGATCGGCGATCAGCGTCACGGCCGTTCTCCCTCTCGGGCCGCCTGGACCGGGCGGTCCTTCCGGAACGCGCTCTTGTGGGCGATCAGGCCGCCCTCGAAGGTGAACAGATCGACGCCTTCGACCTCGATGCGTCCGCCATCGGCCCGCGTTCCGGTGAACAGCCATTCCGAGGTGGCGCGATCCCCCGCGACCGTGTGGTCCGCCACTGTCCAGGCGACGTCCGGCATGTCGGTCCAGACGCCGACGAAGGCCGCGCGAACGGCCTCCTGGCCGGTGAGCCGGCGCCCGTGGGGCTCCGGCCCGGCGGCGGTGTCGAACACCACGCCGGGGGTGAAGCAGGCCATGACACCGTCCGCGTCGTGGCGGTTGAAGGCTGCGAACAGGCGCTCCAGCAAGGCGCGGCGGCCCGCTTCAGTGGTCGCATCAGTCATCGGTCTGGTCCTTGGCCCATCGGTATCGGCCCGATGGATTTAGACCTCAGGCCGAGCGTGCCGTGAGATCCAGAGGCCCGCCATCGAGACGTCCAGTTCCCATTCAGACACGCTCGGCCACGACACGGGGGCGAGAGGTTCCGGCGGGCATCACGAGTTCCGACAGGATGGAGAGGCCCGCCTCGATCCGGTCGGTGCGGATGGAGGTGAAGCCGAGCCGGAAACAGGCGCGCCCGGCCCGGGGATCGGCGAAGAAGATGTCGCCCGGCTCGATGAGGACGCCGCGCGCGCGTGCCCGCTCGGTGAGGTCCCGGGCGTCGAGGACCTGCGGTCCCTCGATCCAGAAGCTCGTCGCGCCGGGGTCGCGACGCCAGCGGCAGCCGGGCAGCAGGCGCGGCAGGAGGCTTCCGATGCAAGCGGCGCGCTCCTCCAGGGCGGCGGCGGTGCGGCGCAGATGCGAGCGGTAATGCCCGAGGGCGACGAACATCGCGGTGGCGCGCTGGTTGTTCGAGGGCGGGTGGCGCAGCATCAGCCGCCGCAGCACCCGCAATTCGGCTATCACCTTACCGGGCGCGACGACGTAGCCGATGCGCAGACCCGGAGCGAGCACCTTCGAGAAGCTGCCGACATAGATCACCCGCCCGTCCGCATCGAGGCTCTTGAGGGAGGGGATCTCCCCCTCCACCGCGAGATCCGCTTCGTAATCGTCCTCGACGAGCAGGACGTCGTGACGCCGGGCGGCGTCGAGCAAGGCGTGGCGACGCTCCAGCGGCATCACGGCCGTGGTCGGGCAGTGGTGCCCGACCGTCACGAAGGCGATGTCTCGGCTGGCGAAGGCTGAATCCGGCACCACACCGTGCCGGTCGATGGTGAGCGGGGCGAGGTCGGAGGTCGTGAGTCCGAGCATGTTGCGGGTGTCGGGATAGCAGGGATCCTCGATGCCGGCGGGAGTGTCATGCCCGACGAGGAGCCGCGTCAGAAGAGACAGCGCCTGCTGCGAGCCGATGGTGATCATCACCTCGTCGACTCCCGCGAAGATGCCCCGGCGCGGCAGCACCTGGAGCCGGAGCTGTTCCACGAGGTCGGCATCGTCCTCGTCGATGAGATCGCCGGCCCAGCCGTTGATCTCCGCGACGCTGGAGGCGGCCCTCACGCTCTCGCGCCAATCGTTGGCTGGGAACAGGGAGGGATCGAACTGGCCGAAAACGAAGGGGTAGGGGTAGTCCAGCCAGTCGCGGGGCTTCGTGATCTGCGGGAGCCGCGACGGTCGGATGGCGAGGCGCCTCGACCAGTCGAGGCAGGTCTTCGGGCGCGTGGGACTTTCCTCGGGGGCTTCCACTCCGGGAGCGAGGAAGATGCCGCTGCGCTCGTGCGAGACGAGGAACCCCTCGTCGATCAGTTGCTGATAGGCAGCTACAACGGTGTTGCGCGCCACCCCCAGTAGGCTCGCCAATTGCCGGGAGGACGGCAGCCGCGCCTCCGGCGTCAGGACCCGCCGCTCGATGGCGACGACGATGGCCCGCCGGATCTGGAGGTGAAGAGCCAGACCGGCGCGATCGAGTGCTCCGAACAGTTGCGTCCAGGCGACGGCGTGATCCGTGGCAGCCATGCGATGCCTGTCCCAACGATCCTCCGTGCCGAAACGATGCACGGAGAGTGCCATCGGCCCGCTCAGTTCGGCCGGGGCTTGGCGGCGAGGGTGGCCAGGGCGCAGGAGGCGATGCGGGCCTGGATCGAGTCGGCGCGGCTCGTCAGGATGATTGGCACCTTGGCGCCGAGCACCAGCCCCGCGCAGGCGGCGCCGCCGAGGTAGACCAGTGACTTGTACAGGCTGTTGCCGGCATCGAGGTTCGGGACCACGAGGATGTCGGGCTCGCCCGCCACGAGCGAGACGATGCCCTTCGTGTGCGCCGAGGTGAGCGACACGGCGTTGTCGAAGCCTAGCGGCCCGTCGAGTACCGCCCCCGAGATCTGCCCCCGGTCGGCCATCTTGCACAGGGCCGCCGCATCGATGGTGGAGGGCAGCGCCGGGTTCACGGTCTCGACCGCGGCCAGGATGGCAACCTTCGGCGCGGCGTTGCCGAGCCCATGCGCCAAGTCGATGGCGTTGCGGATGATGTCGGCCTTCTCCATTAGGCCCGGGGCGATGTTGACCACCGCGTCGGTCAGCATCAGCGGCTTGTGGTAGGCGGGGCAATCGAACCAGAAGACGTGACTCGTGCGCCGGCCCATCCGCAGCGGACTCTCCCGCGCGACGACGGCTCCAAGCAATTCATCGGTGTGAAGCGACCCCTTCATCAGCGCGCCGAGCGATCCGTCTCCCGCCAGTGCGACGCCTCGCCGGGCGGCTGAGTGCGGGTCGGGCGCCTCCACGATCTCCCGGTCCGTCAGGTCCAGCCCGGCCTCGGAGGCCACCCGGCGGATCAAGACGGTGGGCCCGATCAGCACGGGATCGATATAGCCGAGGTCGGCCGCTTCGAGGGCCGCCGCCAGGGCTCCCGTGTCGCACGGATAGACCACGCCGACCCGAACCGCCCCGGCTGCTCTGGCCCGCTGCGCGAGGTCGTCCATCCTGGGATACGAAGGCGCGCTGCGGGGCATGTCCATGGGAATCTCCCGGGGTGTTAGGTGAGCGCCGCGGCCAGCGCCGACGCGGCGGTGCGGAGCACAGGCAGGCGGTCGGGGGCGTTCTCCCGCCACAGGCGGACCACCGGAGCCTGGAGGGCCAGCGCCGCCACGCAATCGCGACCGTCCCGGTCGAAGATCGGGACGGCGATGCAGAACAGGCCGGTGAGGAATTCCTCGTCGTCGAGGGCATAGCCCTGGCGCTTGATCTGCTGCAGCTCGGCTTCGAGGGCGGCGGGGTCGGTGATCGTGTTGGCGGTGTGCTTGTCGAGGGGCAGGCTCGCGAGCAACCGCTCCCGCCGGCCGCGCGGCATCAAGGCCAAGAAGAGCTTGCCGCTCGCCGAGCAATGGGCCGGCACGCGGGAGCCCTTCCGGAACGCCACCCGCAGGGGCAGGGACGCCTCCACGCGGTCGAGATACATGACCTCGCCACCCTGAAGCAGCGTGAGGTTGCAGGATTCCCCGAGGTCGCGGACGACCCCCTGCAGGATCTGGTGCCGGCGGATCGACCCCGGATTGTTCGACAGGATGGCGAAGGCCAGCGTCGTGGACCGCGCCGCCAGCTCGTAGCGCCGCCCGTCCGGCAGCCGCCGCAGCAGCTCGGCGCCTTCCAGCATCGTCAGCCAGCGGTGCAGCGTCGGCTTCGGAAGGTTGGCCACCTCCGTCAGCTCCGCGAGCGTCGGGGCGTGATCCATGGCGGCGATCGCCTCCAGGAGACCGAAGGCCTTGAGGGCCGGTGAGGACTCGACGGTGTCTTCCATCTGGAAACGACCTCTATTCCAAAAAACTGAACGTCGAAAGCAAAAAAACGAGATTTGTGTTGCAGAGGGCCGAGTGTCGGTCCATGAATGACCTGCAAGCGGCTGCCGGATCGAGACGGTCTGAGCGCCACGGTCCGCTCGCAGAACACTCCGGAACAGGGGATCGCAGGGGGCCCGGCGGGGCCGATGCGAGGAAACACCAGGAGGGTGCGCCATGAGGATGTCCACGGAAGAAGCTTTTGTGAAGGTGCTGCAGATGCACGGCATCGAGCACGCCTTCGGCATCATCGGATCGGCCATGATGCCGGTCTCGGATCTCTTTCCGAAGGCCGGGATCACCTTCTGGGACTGCGCCCACGAAACGAATGCCGGCCTGATCTGCGACGGCTACACCCGCGCGACGGGCAAGATGGCCATGGCCATCGCCCAGAACGGGCCCGGCGTGACCGGCTTCGTCACCGCGATGAAGACCGCCTACTGGAACCACACGCCGATGCTGCTGGTGTCGCCGCAGGCAGCCAACAAAACCATTGGCCAGGGTGGGTTCCAGGAAGTGGAACAGATGGCCTTGTTCAAGGACATGGTCTGCTACCAGGAAGAGGTTCGCGACCCGACCCGCGTCGCGGAAGTCCTGAACCGCGTGATCGAGAAGGCATGGCGCGGCTGCGCTCCGGCGCAAATCAACGTCCCGCGTGATTTCTGGACCCAGGTCATCGACGTGCCGCTCCCGCAGATCGTGCGGCTGGAGCGCCCGGCCGGCGGCCGGCAGGCCATCGCGGAGGCGGCCGAGATCCTCTCGGCGGCGCAGTTCCCGGTCATCCTCGCCGGCGCCGGCGTGGTAATCGGCGACGCCGTGCGCGAGACGGCGGCCATCGCCGAGCGCCTCGATGCGCCGGTCTGCTCCGGCTACCAGCACAACGATGCCTTCCCCGGCAGCCATCCGCTCGCCGTGGGCCCCCTCGGCTACAACGGCTCAAAGGCCGCCATGGAGCTGATCGCCAAGGCCGACGTCGTGCTGGCCCTCGGCACCCGCCTCAACCCGTTCTCGACCCTGCCAGGCTACGGCATCGATTACTGGCCGAAGCAGGCCAAGATCGTTCAGGTCGACATCAACCCCGATCGGATCGGGCTGACGAAGCCGATCACCGTCGGCATCTGCGGCGATGCCCGGCAGGTCGCCCGGCAGCTTCTGGAGCAGTTGACCTCGGAGGCCGGAAATGCCGGCCGCGAGGAACGCAAGGCGCTGATCCACCAGACAAAATCATCCTGGGCGCAGGCCCTCACCTCGCTCGATCACGAGGACGACGATCCGGGCACGACCTGGAACCGCGAGGCGCAAGCGCGCGACAGCGATCGGATGTCGCCCCGTCAGGCGTGGCGGGCGATCCAGGCCGGGATGCCGCGCGACGCGATCATGTCCACTGACATCGGCAACAACTGCGCCATCGGCAACGCCTATCCGAGCTTCGAACGGAGCCGGAAATACCTCGCGCCGGGCATGTTCGGCCCCTGCGGCTACGCCTTCCCCTCCATCGTCGGCGCCAAGATCGGCCAACCGGACACGCCGGTCTTCGGCTTCGCGGGGGACGGCGCCTTCGGCATCTCGATGAATGAGATGACCTCCATCGGCCGTGACGAGTGGCCGGCGATCACCATGGTGATCTTCCGCAACTACCAGTGGGGGGCGGAGAAACGGAATACGGTGCTGTGGTACGACAACAACTTCGTCGGCACCGAACTCGACCCGAAGCTCAGCTACGCGAAGATTGCCGAGGGCTGCGGCTTCAAGGGCGTGCGGGTGGACAACACCCGCGACCTGACCCAGGCCATCCAGCAGGCCGGCGAGGATCAATCGCGCGGCGTGACCACCTTCATCGAGGTGATCCTGAACCAGGAACTCGGCGAGCCCTTCCGCCGCGACGCGATGAAGAAGCCGGTGCCGATCGCCGGCATCGAGAAGTCGGACATGCGTCCGCAGCACCCGCCGGTCTAATCATCCAGCGCAAATCCTTTTCGTCATTGCGAGTAACGTACAGCAATCCAGAGTGGCGCCACGGCCGGAAGCGGCCCGTCGCCCTGGATTGCTTCACTGCCTTCGCAATGACGGAGAGCAGGTCATCGACCCGGCCTCTCAGTTCCCCGGGAAAAGGATCGCCTCGTTCTGCTCGTTCCGGGCAATTTCGAGCATGTGCCACTTGAGGCCCGAGACCACGCGTTCCGCGTCGATGCTTGTAGCGGCGGGGGGCATGGGGCGGGGGGCGGCATGGGTGTTGGCCACCATCACCATGGCGTAGAGCGCGGCGAGGATCGGCAGGATGTCGCGCACACGTTCGAGGTGGTTCATGGCAGCCGCAGAGATCGTCACTTCCGTGAAGTGAGCTAGCATCTAGCCTGCTGCACCGCAAAAACAATCGCGTCGCGCTGCCGCATTGCCGGGTTGCTTGGCAAGCAGGCCTAAGGCGCTCAGCCGCCGATATTGCCGAGTTCCGACAGGATATACTGCGCGAGATGATCGATGGCGGAGGAGGTTTCGCCCGACTTGCGCTGCAACACGATTCGGAGCGCCGGCAGATCCGGCAATCCGCTCGCGGCGGTCAGCCGCCGGATCTCCCCGTCCACTGCGCAGAGGGGAAAGATCGAGACGGCCAGCCCCGCATGGACCGCCGCCTGTAGCCCGGCGATGCTGTCGCTCACCGCCGTGATCGTCCAGCTTCGGTCGATCTGTCCCAGGGCGTCGAGGGCGCATTGGCGGTAGAGGCTGCCGGGGGGCAGGAGGGCCAGCGGCAGGGGCGTCCGCGCATCAAGGTCGAAGTCCCGCGACGCGACCCAGACCAGGGGCTCCTCCCGCACGATGACGCCGACCTCCTGATCCGGCTGCTTGGTCATCAGCGCGAGGTCGATCTCCTCGCGGGTGAGGGCGGCGCGCAACTGGTGGCTGCGCGAGCAGCGCAGCTCGATTTCTACCTGCGGATAGACCCTGGCGAAGCCCGCGAGCACCGAGGGCAGCAGGAAGGCGGCGTAGAGATCCGGCACGCCGAGCCGCACCCGGCCGGCTATGTCGGGGCCTCCAAACCGGTCGCGGATCTCGTCATTCAGGCTCAGAAGCTTGCGGGCATAGGCGAGGAGCACCTCCCCGTCGCGGGTCAGCGCCCCGTGCCGCCGCTCGCCGTCGAAGAGGGGACGACCCAGCGCCCGCTCCAGCCGGTGCATCTGGTGGGTGATCGCCGGCTGGGTCCGGCCGACCTGCTTTCCGGCCAGAGTGATGCTCCTGGTATCGTGAACCGCCACGAACGTTCTGAGCAGCGGAATCTCAAGATCCGGAATCATATCGATCAATTTCCTGAATGATCGGGATGAAGAGAATATATTTCTCCTACGATCACGCAATGGTTAGCGTGCCCTCATCGGACCGTGAGGGACCAAAAAGTCAGGCTTGAGACCTGACGCCTCCCGCGCCGGTCACGGTGGAAACGCAGGAAGGACGCCGGGTTCTCGTGACCCGCACGCCGTCGCATGCGGTTGAATCGAGGACGCCCAGGCGCCCCCTTTCAGGAGGGCGGAATGCTACGGCTCGTACGCTTCAAGGCGACGGACAGGGTCCTGTTCGTCATCTGCCTGATGTACCTGATCACCTATATCGATCGGGTGAATATTGGCACGGCCGCTCCGGCTATGCAGAAAGAACTGGGCCTGACCAATGTCGAGTTGGGTCTCGCCTTCTCGGCCTTCGCCTATCCTTACGCCTTCTTCCAGATCGCCGGCGGCTGGCTCGGTGATCGCCTCGGCCCGCGCAAGACGCTCCTGATCTGCGGGGCGATCTGGTCCGCCGCCACGGTCATGATCGGCTTCGTGGAGGGGGCGATGTCCCTCGTCGCGGCCCGCTTCCTCCTCGGCATCGGCGAGGGCTCCGCCTTCCCGACGGCGACCCGGGCGCTGGCGAACTGGATGGCTGCGGACCGGCGCGGCTTCGCGCAAGGCATCACCCATGCCGCCGCCCGCCTCGGCAACGCACTCACGCCGCCCCTCATCGCCTTCCTGATCGTGGCGCTATCCTGGCGCGACAGCTTCATCATCATCGGCCTGATCAGCTTCGCCTGGGTCGGCCTGTGGTGGTTCTACTTCCGCGACGATCCCCGCGAGCATAAGGGCGTCACGGAGCAGGAACTCGCCGTTCTGCCGCCGGTGAAGATCGCCGGCGAGCGCAAGGCGGTGCCGTGGGGCCGTCTGCTCCGGCGGATGCTGCCGGTGACGCTCACCGATTTCTGCTACGGCTGGACCCTCTGGCTGTTCCTGAACTGGATTCCCTCGTACTTCCTTCACCAGCACCACCTCGACATCAAGAAATCCGCGATCTTCGCCTCCGGCGTGTTCTTCGCGGGCGTCGTCGGAGACACGGTGGGCGGTGTCGTCAGTGACCGGATCCTGCGGCGCACGGGAGACGTGGCTCGAGCCCGCGTCAGCGTCATCGTCGTCGGCTTCCTTGGGGCCTTCGCCTTCATGCTGCCGGTGCTGTTCACCACCAACCTGCTCATCATTACCCTCTGTCTGTCCGGCGCGTTCTTCTTCGCCGAACTGATCGTCGCGCCGATCTGGGCGGTACCGATGGACATCGCGCCCCAGTATTCGGGCACAGCCTCGGGCTTCATGAACTTCGGCTTCGGCCTCGCGGGTATGATCTCCCCCGTCGTGTTCGGGCTGATCATCGACATGACCGGGCGCTGGGACCTGCCCTTCATGGCCTCGCTCGGGCTCCTCCTCGCAGGCGCCGGCCTCGCCCTGCGGATGCGGCCGAACGAGCCCTTCGTGGACGCGCCCCAGGACGACCTCGTCCTCAGCCGTCCCGTCCCGGTCAGGCCCACCGCCTGACCGGACCAGGCCCTCCGGCCGACCCGCCTCGACCCGAAACGCCCTCGACATCTGAAGGAGCGCGCCATGTCGCCTGCCGCTATCATGCCCCTCGCCAAACCGGACGATCTGGCCGTCCACGATCCCGTCGCCGAGACGATGGAGCGGGCGCGGACCGCTCAGGCGCTCTTCGCGAACGTGGATCAGGAACAGGCCGACGCCGCCGTCCGCGCCCTCGCCTGGGCCCTCTACAGGCCCGAGCATGCCCGCGAGATCGCAGAACTCGCCGTGGCCGATACGAGCCTCGGCAACGTCGCGGACAAGATCGTCAAGAAGCAGCGCAAGACCTTCGGCACCCTGCGCGACCTGCTGCGCGGCAAGTCGGTGGGTGTCATCGAGCGCGACGAGGCCCGCGGCCTCGTGAAATACGCCAAGCCGATGGGGGTCATCGGAGCGGTGACGCCCTCGACCAACCCAGGTGCCACGCCGGTCAACAAGGCGATGATGGCGATCAAGGGCCGCAACGCCATCGTCATCGCGCCGTCGCCGCTCGGCTATCGCACCACCGCCCGCGTGGTGGAGCTGATGCGCGCCGAACTCGAGGCGATCGAGCTTCCCGCCGACCTCGTGCAGATCCTGCCCGCCCCGGTCACGAAGGATTCGACCGAGGCGATGATGCGCGCCTGCGACCTCGTCGTGGTCACGGGCTCGCAGGACAATGTCCGCCGGGCCTATTCGAGCGGGACGCCGGCCATCGGCGTCGGCGCCGGCAACGTGCCGGTCATGATCGACGAAACCGCCGACCTCGACGCCGCCGCCGCGCGGATCCGGGATTCGAAGATCTTCGACAACTCGACTTCCTGCTCCTCCGAGAACGCGGTGGTCATCGTGGACGCGGTCTACGAACAGGCCATCGCCGCCCTGGAGCGGGCCGGCGCCTATCTCTGCACGCCGCAGGAGAAGCAGCGCATCGCCGACCGCCTCTGGGTGCGCGGCAAGCTCAACCGGGATCTGATCGCCCGCGATGCCCCGGTGCTGGCCAGGGCCTTCGAGTTGCCCGAGGCGGCTGCCGCCAAACAATACTTCCTCGTGGAGGAGACCGAGATCGGCCGCGGGGCACCGTTCTCCGGCGAGAAGCTCGCCCTGGTCCTCACCGTCTACCGGGCGAAGGACTTTGCCGATGCCAAGAAGACGGTCGCGGCGATCCTCGACCACCAGGGCAAAGGCCATTCCTGCGGCATCCACACCACGGACATGGATCGCGCCCGCGAGCTGGCCGAACATCTCGACGTGGTCCGGGTGCTGGTGAACTTCGCCCACACCTTCGGCAATGGCGGCGGATTCAATTCCGGCCTCGGCTTCACCCTCAGCATGGGCTGCGGCTCCTGGCAGAAGAACAGCATCTCCGAGAACCTGAGCTACCGCCACTTCCTCAACATCACCCACCTCGTAACCCCGATCCCCGAAGACAAACCCAGCGAGGAAGACCTGTTCGGCCCCCATTGGAACAAGATCGGCTATCGGGAGAGCGCGCGATGAACTTCCTCGAACACGTCGCCAAGGCACGGGTGCTGGCGCCCGCCGGCATCCCCGTTCCCAGGGCCATTCGTTGCCTGACCGCCGAGGACGCCGCCGTCGCGGCGGCCGAACTCGGCCCCTGCATGGTCAAGGCGCAGGTCCCCACCGGCAAGCGCGGCAAGGCGGGCGGCATCCGCGCCGCCATGAACCCGGACGAGGCGCGCGAGGTGGCGTCCGCCATCCTCGGCATGACCATCGACGGGCACCGGGTCGAGTCGGTGCTGCTCGAAGAGCGCGCAGCCATCGTCAGGGAATTCTACGCGGCGATCCTCACCGACACGGAGAGCCGGACGCCCCTCGTGCTGTTCTCCACCGAGGGCGGCATGGATATCGAGGAGGTCGCGGCCACGCGGCCCGACGCGCTCCACCGCCACCGGGTCGACCTCGACCAGGGTTTCGATAAACAGGCGGCCCGCGCCCTCCTGGACGGGCTCGATCTCGGCCCGGCGCGGGCGCACATCGAAGCGATCCTGCCCGCCCTCTACCGGGTGGGCGGGAGCGTCGATGCGGAGCTGATCGAGATCAATCCGCTGGCGCTCTTGGAGGACGGCCGCGTCGTCGCCCTGGATTGCAAGCTCACCCTCGACGATTCGGCAGCATTCCGGAATTCGGACCTCGCCACTGCTGCCTCGCCCGAACCGATGAGTGCCCTCGAACGGGAGGGCGCGGAGCAGGGTCTGAAGTTCATCCAGCTCGACGGCAATGTCGGCGTACTGGCGAACGGCGCCGGGCTGACCATGACGACGATGGACGTCATCAGCCATTGCGGCGGCCGCCCAGCGAACTTCCTGGAGATCGGCGGGGAGGCCTACACCAAGTCGGAGGCAGCGCTGAAGCTCGTGCTGGCCAATCCCGGCGTGAAGAGCCTCGTCGTCAATTTCTGCGGGGCCTTCGCCCGCACGGACGTGATGGCCGAGGGCGTCGTCACCGCCTGGAAGCGCCTCAACCCTGAGGTGCCGGTCTTCTTCTCAATCCACGGCACCGGCGAGGACGAGGCCGTGCGCCTCGTGCGCGAGGGGCTTGGGGTCGAGCCCTACGACCTGATGGAGGACGCGGTGCAGGCCGCGGTGGAGGCGGCCCGATGACCATCTATCGCCAGAACGCACGCGTCCTCGTGCAGGGGCTCACCGGCAAGCAGGGAAGCTTCTGGACGGAGAAGATGCTCGGTTGCGGCACGCAGGTCGTGGCCGGTGTCAACCCGAAGCGGGCAGGGGAAGAGCATCTCGGTCTTCCGGTCTACGCGACAGCGCGGGAGGCCATGGCCGGCACGCACTTCGACTGGGCGGTGATGTTCATCCCCCCCGCCGCCGCGAAGGCCGCCGCCATCGACGCCATCGAGGCGGGGACGAAGACCCTCGTGGTGCTGACCGAGCACATCCCCATGCAGGACGTACTCGCCATCCATCACGCGGCCCGCGCCCACGGCACGCGGATCGTCGGCCCGAACACCGCCGGGGTGGTGACGCCGGGCGAGGGCTTCGTCGGGATCATGCCGGGGCATAACCCGAACATCTTCCAACCCGGCGAGATCGGCGTGATCTCTCGCAGCGGCAGCCTCGGGACGCTGGTCTGCCTGAACCTGACGCGGGCGGGCTACGGCCAGTCGGCCTTCCTCGGCATCGGCGGCGATCCGATGATCGGCACCACCACCCGCGATGCGCTAATGGCCCTCGACCGGGACGAGCGAACCCGCGCCGTGGTCCTCGTCGGCGAGATCGGCGGGGCGATGGAGGAGGCGGCGGCCGAATACGCCGCCGGGATGAGCAAGCCTGTCGTGTCCTTCATCGCTGGCCGGGCCTCTCCTCCTGGCAAGAAGATGGGCCATGCCGGCGCCATCGTCTCCGGGGATCGCGGCAGCTACGCGGGCAAGCGCGCGGCCCTGGAGGCGGCGGGCGTCGCCGTCGCGGACACGCCGGGTGAGCTCCCGGAACTGCTCCGGTGCGCCCTCGGGCACCCGGTGCCGACAGCCGCCGGGTTTGCCCTTCACGCGGGGAAGTGAGGGGAAGACACGGCGTTCACATCCGCCTGCCGTCGAACCCGGCGAGGAACGCGGCGAGGTTGCGGGGGAGGGCGGGGCACAGGTAGCCGCCCTCCTGCACGATGGCGGTGGGCAGTTGGGCGTCGGCGATCAGCGCCGCGGCCTCCTGAAAGCCCCGCGTTGTCACCTTGAGCGCTCCGATCGGATCGTCCGCCGAGGCATCGAGCCCCAGGGCCACGACGAGGGCGGTGGGCGTGATGGAGGCAATGGCAGACAACCCCTCACGGATCGCCGCGAGCCAGGCCGCATCGCCCGATCCCTGCGGCAGGGGAAGGTTGCGGTTGAAGCCTTCGCCCGGCCCCGCGCCGGTCTCGTCGGCATAGCCCGCGAAGTAGGGAAAATAATCGGCCGGGTCGGCATGGACCGAGACGGTCAGCACGTCGCCCCGCCCATAGAAGATGCCCTGCGTGCCGTTGCCGTGGTGGACGTCGATATCGAGGATCGCGACCCTGCCGCCGGTGGTGGCGCGCAGGCGTTCGGCGGCGATGGCGCTGTTGTTCAAGTAGCAGAACCCTCCAGCCGAATCGGCATAGGCATGGTGCCCCGGCGGCCGGCACAGGGCGTAGGCGTGCGACTCGCTCAGGGCGGCGTCCGCGGCGGCGATTGCCACCTGAGCCGAACCGTAGACTGCCGCCCACGTCCCAGCCCGCACCGGCGTCGATGTGTCGGCGGTGTAGAGGCCGATCAACCCGAGCAGCCCCTCCGGCCGACGGTGCATCTGCGGCCGGGCGAAGTGGCCCGTCAGGATCTCGTCCTCGATGCCCGGCAACTCGGCCCGGCGCGCCCAGACATCCCGCAGGAAGGCAACGTAGCCCGCATCGTGCACGGCGAGGATCGGGTCGAGCCCCGCATCGCCGGCCTCGCGCAGGAGGTGCCTCCCATCCTGCGTCGCCTCAAGCAGGAGGCGGTACCGCTCGGCCTGCTCGGGATGGCTGATGATCGCGCCGCGCCGGAAGTAGCGGTCGGGATCGTGCCGGAGGCTGTCGCCGTGGTGGAACGCCTGCATGCCTTGCTCCTCGCCGGATCTGGCTCACCGAATTCACGGTGAACATATTGACACAGGCCTAATCCTCTCATCAAATAGAACATAACGTACCGTTTTTCGAGACAAACGCTCGGGACGGAGATAATCTTGAGGAAACGCCATCATTCCGCAGACGCGCCTGAGCGCGTCGAATGCGATTACGTTGTGGTCGGTGGCGGTACGGCGGGTTGCGTCCTCGCCAACCGCCTCTCGGCGGACGGGCGCCATCGGGTCGTGCTGCTGGAAGCCGGCCCGCGCGACACCTCCCCCTGGATCCACCTTCCCATCGGCTACGGGAAGACGATGGTCCACAAGACCCTGAACTGGGGCTTCTCCACCGAACCGGAGCCGTCCATGAACGGCCGGGCGATCTATTGGCCGCGCGGCCGGACGCTCGGCGGATCGAGCTCGATCAACGGGCTGATCTTCGTGCGCGGGCAGGCCGAGGATTACGATCATTGGGCCAGTCTCGGGAATGATGGCTGGTCCTGGCGCGATGTGCTGCCGTACTTCATCCGCAGCGAGCACAACACACGAGGCGCCAGCGCCACTCATGGGGACGACGGCCCGCTCTGGTGCTCGGACATCCGCCACAAGCACGAACTGATTGAGCGGATCATCGAGGGCGCCGGGGAACTCGGCGTCCGCCGCACGGACGATTTCAACGGCGGCAATCAGGAGGGGGTGGGCTACTACCAGCTCTTCACCCGCAACGGGCTGCGCTGCAGCACAGCGGTGGCCTATCTGCGCCCGGCCAAGGGGCGCCCGAACCTGCGCGTCGAGACCGACGCGCACGCCACCGGACTGATCCTGGAGGGACGGCGCGCAGTGGGCGTGCGGGTCCTCCGGCACGGCCGCGAAGTCGAGATCCGGGCGGCGCGGGAAGTGATCCTCGCGGCGGGCGCCCTTCAGAGCCCGCAATTGCTGCTCCTCTCCGGCATCGGCCCGGAGGCCGCGTTGCGGCCGCACGGCATCCCGGTGCGGCACGACTTGCCCGGCGTCGGCGAGAACTTGCAAGACCACCTGCAGGTCAGACTGATCTACCGACTGACCAAGCCGATCACGACTAACGACGATCTGCGCAACATCGCCGGCAAGGCGCGGATCGGACTACGTTGGCTTTTCACCCGCAGCGGTCCGCTGGCGGTGGGCATCAACCAGGGTGGGCTGTTCACCCGCGTTATGCCGGGGCCGGGCACGCCCGACATCCAGTTCCACTTCGCTACTCTCTCGGCCGACATGGCGGGCGGGCAGCCGCATCCCTGGTCAGGTTGCACCTTCTCGGTCTGCCAGTTGCGGCCGGAATCCCGGGGCACCGTCACCCTGCGCAGCACCGACCCCCTCGCGCCGCCGGTGATGCGTGCGAACTACCTCGCAACCGAGACCGACCGGCGCTGCACCGTCGAGGGCATCAAGTTCGCCCGGCAGCTCGCCGCGACGCAGGCCCTGCGCCCGCTGATCCTCTCGGAGGAGAAACCGGGACCGGGCGTCACCGACGATGCCGGGTTCCTCGACTTCGCCCGGAACGCGGGCGCGACGATCTTCCACCCCTCCGGCACCTGCAAGATGGGCACAGATCCGATGGCGGTGGTCGATCCCGCCCTGCGGGTTCGCGGGATGGACGGCCTGCGCGTGGTCGATTGCTCGATCATGCCGACGCTGGTCTCCGGCAATACCAACGCCCCGGTGGTGATGATCGCCGAGAAGGCCTCCGACCTGATCCTCGCCGAGGCGCGGGAGACCGTTCAGGCGCGCACGGCCACCCCGCGCGCGATGCCGGCGCCGGAGCCGGCACATCCCTGAAGGTCACGGCCAACGGGACTTCGAGAGGTGCCCGGTGAAGGCACCCGCGATGTGAGGAATTCGCCCTAATACCCAAGACGAGACTGAGGGAGGAGGTGCCAATGTCGTATCCGGAGCGGCGCTCAGCACAATCGGCCAGGGGAGGGATCGGTCAGGTCGTGACCGCATCTCTCATCGGCGCGACGATCGAGTGGTACGACTTCTTCCTCTACGGGGTCGTAGCCGGCATCGTCTTCAACAAGCTGTATTTCCCGGTCAGCGACCCCCTCGTCTCGACGCTGCTCGCCTATGCGACCTTCGCCGTCGGCTTCATTGCGCGGCCGCTCGGCGGCGTGATCTTCGGACATTTCGGCGACCGTATCGGCCGCAAAAGCATGCTCGTCATCACCCTGATGCTGATGGGCGTGGCGACCTTCCTCATCGGCATCGTGCCGACCTACGCCCAGATCGGCCTTGCGGCGCCGATCCTGCTCCTGCTGCTGCGGGTGGTCCAGGGCATCGGCCTCGGCGGCGAATGGGGCGGGGCGGTGCTGATGGCCTTCGAATACGCGCCGGAGGACAAGCGCGGCTTCTATGCCAGCATCCCGCAGATCGGCCTCTCGCTCGGCCTGTGCCTCGCCTCGGGCGTGGTGGCGCTTCTGTCCTACACCCTGAACGAGGAGCAGTTCCTGGCCTATGGGTGGCGGGTCGCGTTCCTGCTCAGCGTCGTCCTCGTGGCGGTCGGCGCGTATATCCGCCTGAACGTGATGGAGACGCCCGAATTCGCCAAGGTCAAGCAGGCCAACCGCGAGGCGGATATCCCGTTCGTGTCGATGATCAAGGGCTATCCGGCCGAGGTCATGGCCGGCATGGGCGCGCGCATGGTCGACGGCGTGGTGTTCAACATCTTCGCCGTCTTCGCCATCGGCTACCTGACGCAGACCCTGAAGGTGCCACGGACCGAGGCTCTGCTCGGCGTCACCGCCGCGGCGGTGGTGATGTGCGCAACGATTCCCTTCTTCGGCTGGCTCTCCGACCGCATCGGCCGCACACAGGTCTATGCCTGGGGCGCAGTGATCTCCGGCTTCGCGGCTTTCCCGGCCTTCTGGGTGTTCGTCTCGTACCCTGACAGCATCCGCATGATCTGGTTCGCGATCATAATCCCATTCGGGATCCTCTACGCGGCGGTCTACGGGCCGGAAGCGGCGTTGTTTTCGGAACTGTTCTCGGCGCGGGTGCGGTATACGGGGATCTCCTTCGTCTACCAGTTCTCCGGGATCTTCGCGAGCGGCCTGACACCGATCATCGCGACGGCGCTGCTGCAATATTCCGGGCCGAACAACCCCTGGCTTGTGTGCGGATACTGCGCCCTCTCTGGTTTGGTCAGCGCCGCCTCCGCGATCTGGATCGGCCGGATCCACCGCCGACGCCTGATTCAGGAATTGCCGGGCCGCCCGGCGAGATACCCACAGGTCGCCTGACAGGCCAACCCGGACTGAAGCCGGCGGCCGAGCCTTCTGGCCGCCGTGATCGAACGGAGAACGTGATGGCTCCTTCACCCAAGCGGCGCGATATCCTGGTAGGCGGCGGACTGGCTCTGTCTGCAGCGGCCTTTGGCTTGCGCCCAGCCAGTGCTGCCGAGGAGGCGATGTTGCCCTTCGGCAACGGCGAGCGGCCGCTCGTGGCCTATCCCGGCAAGCGCCCGCTGCTGGAGATGACAGCGCGCCCGCCGCAGTTGGAGACGCCGTTCTCGGTCTTTGACCATGGGGCAATCACCCCCAACGACGCGTTCTTCGTGCGCTACCACCTCGCCGACATCCCCACCCGCATCGACCCGGACGCGTTCCGGGTCGAGGTGAAGGGCCATGTCGACCGCCCGCTCTCCCTCTCGCTCGCGGACCTCAAGCGGATGCCGGGGGCGGAGGTCGTCGCGGTCAACCAATGTTCGGGCAATTCGCGCGGCTTCTTCGAGCCGCGCATGGCTGGCGGGCAACTCGCCAACGGCGCCATGGGCTGCGCCCGCTTCACCGGGGTGCCGCTCAAGGCGGTGCTCGATAAGGCCGGCGTGAAGGGGGGGGCGGTGCAGGTCTCCTTCGAGGGTCTCGACGGGCCGGTCCTGCCCGAGACGCCCGACTTCGCCAAGGCGCTGCCCCTCGACCATGCAAGCGACGGCGCGGTGATGCTGGCCTGGGGGATGAACGGGCAGGACCTGCCCTGGCTCAACGGCTACCCGCTTCGGCTCGTGGTGCCGGGCTATTACGGGACCTACTGGGTCAAGCACCTCAACGCGGTGACGGTCCTCGACAAGCCCTTCGAGGGCTTCTGGATGAAGACCGCCTATCGCATCCCCGATAACGCGTGCGCCTGCACCGAGCCGGGCAAGGCGCCCGATAAGACGGTGCCGATCGGCCGCTTCAACGTCCGCTCCTTCGTGACGAACCTCACGGACGGGCAGCAGGTGAAGGCCGGGCGGGTGCCGTTGCGCGGCATCGCCTTCGACGGCGGCTCGGGCATCCGCTCGGTGGAGGTCTCGGCCGACGACGGCAAGACCTGGATCGGGGCGACGCTGGGCCAGGATCTCGGCCGCTACGCCTTCCGCACCTGGAATGCGGAGGTCGAGCTGGCCCCCGGCGCGCACGTCTTGATGGTGCGAGCCACGGGCAACGACGGCGACACCCAGCCGATGGAGCCGCGCTGGAACCCGGCCGGGTACATGCGCAACGTCGTCGAGATGACCCGTGTGAGGGCGGCATGATGAGACTGACCGGATCTGTCGCGCTTCTCATCGCGCTGGGCGGCCCGCTCTCCGCCGCGCCGCAGGATTACGCCCTGCCCGAGCCCACGGCGCAGCTGCGCGCGCCCGCCGACGCCAGCCACAAGCCGGGCTTCGAGGCGGCGCAGGGCAATTGCATGGTCTGCCACTCGGTCGACTACGTCGCCACGCAGCCGCCGAAGAAAGGCGCGGCGTTCTGGGAGACCGAGGTGACGAAAATGGTCAAGGTCTACCACGCCCCCATTGGCGAAGCGGACGCCAAGGCCATCGCCGCCTACCTCGCCGCTACCTATTGAGCCCTGGGCAGCGGGAAGCACACCGAGCGATGATCGCCAGGATCGCCGAACAGATTGAAGCCGAAATTCCGTCCCGCGGCGCGAGCCGCCTTCATACCTGGGCCAGGGCGGCCGGGAGCCTGCTGCCGGGGCTGCTGCTGTGCCTCGTCATCACCGTCGCGGCACAGGGGCTGCAGTCCGCCGAGGAGCGTTGGTTCAGCCATCCGTATATCGAAGCCCTGGTCCTGGCCATCCTGCTCGGCACGGCATTGCGCACGGCATGGGTGCCGGGCGGACGGTTCAAGGCCGGCATAGCCTTCTCGGCCAAGCAGGTTCTCGAGGTTGCCGTCACGCTGCTCGGCGCCTCGGTCAGCCTATCCGCCATCGTCGCGTCAGGTCCCGCGCTGCTCGCGGGCATCGTCGGGACGGTGGTGCTCACCATCCTTGCGAGCTGTGGCCTGTGCCGGGCGCTCGGCCTGCCGGTGCGGATGGCGCTTCTCATCGCCTGCGGCAACGCGATCTGCGGCAATTCGGCGATCGCGGCGGTTGCGCCCGTGATCGGCGCCGACAGCCGCGACGTGGCGGCCGCCATCGCCTTCACCGCCGTGATCGGCGTGTTGATGGTGCTCGGCCTCCCGCTCTTCGTGCCCCTCGCGGGCTTCAGCGCGCACCAGTACGGGGTGCTTGCCGGCCTCACCGTCTACGCCGTGCCGCAGGTGCTCGCTGCCACGGTGCCCGTAGGCCTGCTCGCGACGCAGATCGGAACCCTGGTTAAGCTCGTGCGCGTGCTGATGCTGGGACCGGTCGTGGTGGCGCTATCGCTGATCGCCTCGCGTCTGCCGGGCGCAAGCTCCGAAGGCGCAACGCGGGGCGAAACCCGCCGCCTCGGCTTTTTCAAGCTGATGCCTTGGTTCATCCTGGGCTTCCTCGCCATGGCGACCCTACGCTCGCTGGGGGCAATCCCGAGCGACTGGGTGGCGCCGGTCTCGCGGGTCGCGGGCTTCCTCACGATCGTGTCGATGGCTGCCCTGGGCCTCGGCGTTGACGTGCGCGTGCTGGCCCGAGTGGGCGGACGGGTCACGCTGGCCGTGACCTCTTCCCTCGCCGTCCTTCTCGCCATTGCCGTGCTGCTCATCCGCGGTCTTGGGATCGAGTAAGTCATCGCGACCGATTGCATCCGTTGCGCGTTGAGCCCGCTGCCTCGAAGTCTGCTTCCAGCGGGTTTGACGCGCCCCAATAATAGGCTGCATTAGGCGCAAAGCTGCAGACCTTTGCGGCTGGGCCAATTTCAGCTCCGCGCCAGAAGGGGACCTTGAGTGCTTGCCGGAAAGCAGATGGGGTGGATGGCTCCCGCTCCAACTGACGGCATCTCGGTGCCAGGATGTGGTCGCTGTCGAAGCAGCAGCCACGCAGATGCAGGAGCTGATGCCGCCGGCTTACGTGAAGCCATATGTGAAGCGCGGTAAGATCGATGCGAACGATGCCGCTGCCATCTGCGAGGCGGTGACGCGCCCGAGCATGCGCTTCGTGCCGGTGAAGTCGACCGAGCAGCAGGCGGCGCTGGCGCTGCACCGGACGCGCGACCTGCTGGTCAAGCAACGCACCCAGTTGGTGAACATGATCCGCGGCCTGCTCGCCG
>NZ_NPKS01000042.1:0-46965 GCF_008329595.1 Methylobacterium sp. P1-11 | reverse complement strand
ATCCGGCCTCCGAAGGGGCCGCTTCCGCGAGGAGGCGGCCCCTTCGCCGTTGCGGCCATCCCTGATGCGCCAGGAGTGCGGGAGGACCGGATGAGGACCGCACCAGGACCGCGCGCCCATACCAAGGACGAAGGCCGCTGCCCGGGGATCACTTCGCCACGCGCGTGAGGACCGGGAGAGCGGTGTCGTCCGAAGGCTTCAGGCGGACCCCGTATCGCGTCGCCCGCCACACCGGCGGCGCAAGACGTCGCGAGCCCGCGACTGTCGGCATGCAGCCGATGGCTCTGCCGGTCCGGGCCTGAGAATCAGCCGATCGCCCAGAAGAGCGGCAGGGCGCCCGCCAGGAACAGCGCGGAGGAGATGAGCACGGCGACGCGCTCGCGATGACGGAGGATGAGGGCGTGGGGCTGGGCGAACATGGGATGGGACGCTGGGAGAGCCGGATCGGAGGGGCGCGTTCACGCTGGCGCCCGAACCGTGACGGATCGGGGGCAGGCCGCGTCATCCACAGGCGGTCGCCGTCGGGTGTCGCGGCCGCGCCACAGGGGCCCGATCCGGCGCCCCACCGACCGTGTCGGTTTCTGAATTCCTGGGTCTCGTCGTCGGGCCGCCGGAGCGTCGCTGCGGACCTCAGGCGACCGCCGCGTCCGGGCTGCCGGGTGCCACGAAGCCTTCGGGTGCGCCGATCTGCTCGGCGAAGCGCTCGATCGGCTGCGGCTTGCTGATCAGGTAGCCCTGGGCCTCGTCGCAGGCTTCCGTCGCCAGGAAGCGCATCTGCGCATCCGTCTCGACGCCCTCCGCCACGACGCTCATCCCCAGGCTGCGGCCGAGCCCCAGGACCGCCCGCACGATGACCGCCGCCTGCGGGCTGACCTCGACATGGCCCACGAACGACCGGTCGATCTTGATCTTGTCGAAGGGGAAGGCCTGCAATGTCGCGAGCGACGAATAGCCTGTCCCGAAATCGTCCATCGCGATGGCGACGCCGAAGGCCTTCAGCCGGCGCAGGATGTTGAGCGCCCGCGCCATGTCGTTGATGATCAGCGTCTCGGTGATCTCGAGTTCGAGCCGCGTCGGCGCCAAGCCCGTCTCGGTGAGGATGGCCAGGATGCGCTCGGGCAGGTCCGCCTGTTGGAACTGGCGCGGCGACAGATTGACCGCCACCTTCAGCGGGCGCGTCCAGCGCGCCGCCTCGCGGCAGGCAGCCCGCAAGACCCACTCGCCCAGCGCCAGGATCAGCCCGCTCTCCTCCGCCAGCGGGATGAAGGCATTGGGCGGCACCAGGCCACGGGTCGGGTGCTCCCAGCGCACCAGCGCCTCGAACCCCAGGAGCCGGCCGGTGCGGGTGCTCACCTGCGGCTGATAGTGCAGAATGAGTTCATCGCCCTCGATCGCCTGGCGCAGGTCACGCTCCAGGTCGCGCCGGGCCGCCTCGGCCTGGTCCATCGCGGGCTCGAACACCCGGTGGGTGTTCCGGCCCTCCGACTTTGCCCGGTAGAGAGCGAGATCGGCGTGGCGGAACAGCGTCTCGCTGTCGAAACCGTGGCTGGGTGCCTGCGCGATGCCGACGCTCAGGCCCACCTTCAGCCGATGTTTGCCGAAGGGAATCGGCGCCTGGATCGCGGCGATCAGGCGTGCCGCCAGCGTCTCCGCGTGGCTGGGATCGCCGGCATCGGCCACCAGTACGGCGAACTCGTCGCCGCCGAGGCGCGCCACCGTGTCCTCCGCCCGCAGTACCGCGCGGATGCGATGGGCCACTGCCCGGAGGAGAAAATCGCCGGCCGCGTGGCCGAGGCTGTCGTTGACGGCCTTGAAGCGGTCGAGGCCGAGGCACAGCACCGCGCAGGCACCGCCGTGGAGATGCAGGTCGGCGAGCCGGATCTCGAGCCGCTCGTGGAACAGCGCGCGGTTGGGCAGGTCGGTGAGGCCGTCGTGGCGCGCCATATGGGCGACCTGCCCCTCGGCCGCCTTGCGCGCGCTGATGTCGATCTGGGTGCCGATGAAGCGCAGCGCGCGTCCGTCCGCGGCGCGGGCCACGACCTTGCCGCGCGTCATCATCCAGGCCCAGGAGCCATCCTTGCGCCGCATGCGGTGCTCGCACGCGAAGGTCGGTGCCCGCCCGCTCAGATGCTCGATCAGCGCCCGCTCCGCCGCGCCCGCATCCTCCGGGTGGAGCAGGGCCCGCCACGTATGGGCGTGGCTCGCCAGCTCGCCGGGCTCGTAGCCCAGCACCCCCCACCAGCGGTCGGAGGACCACGCCTCCCCGGTCGTGAGATCGCAATCCCAGAGGCCGTCGCTGCCGGCGTCCTGCGCCAGGGCGAGGCGGGTCTCGCTGACCTGCAGCGTCACCTCGGCCCGCTTGCGCGCCGTGATGTCCGTGAAGGTCCGCACCGCGCCACCGTCGGGCAGCGGCACGGTGCGGATCTCCAGAACGGTGCCGTTCGGGCGCTCGCGCTCGTAGGTGTGGGCGCGGCACTCCAGGCCGCTATCGGCCACCCAGCGCTTCAGCGCGTCGCTCGCCGTTCCGAATTCACCCTGCGCGATCTGATATTGCCGGACGGCCTCGAAAGCCGGGCGGGACCGCATCAAGGCCGGGGGCAGGTCGAGCAACGCGAGGGCGCGGGCGTTACAGACCTGAACGACGCCAGCGGCGTCGATCATCATGAGCCCTTGATCCATCGTGTCGAGGACGGTGTCCAGAAGCTTCGCCTTCTCGCGCAGCGCGACCGTCCCACTGTTCATGCTCGGGGATCCCAATCGTACGCCTGCGCAAACATTCTAATAAGCGGTGCAAGCTCCTACCGAGGGGGACGTTAACATCGGGAGCTTTCCGGTTCCTTTCCGAAGGACATGATTTCAATCGTTGCGTGCAATCGGGAATGGCGGACAGGGACGTCTCCGAGGGATCGGCCTTCCGGCGCGCCGCCTCAGCCCGCGCGGGTCAGCCTGCGGAGCCTTCCGATGCACGGCGCCCGGGGAAGCGCGCCAGGGCCGTGAAGCGGATCGTGATCGACATCTCGGCCGGGGCCGACGCTTCAGCGGATGGCCCCGGGCGCGTGACGCCGGCCCGCTCGCTCATCGTGTACGGGCCGACCCGGGAGCCCCGGAGCGTGAAGCGGTTCTACAACCGCGACCCGTTCGACCGGCTGGTCAACATTCTCGCCCCTGTCGCGTGAAGCCGGGGCCGGATCGGCCGCTCACTCACCCTCGTCGCGGATGAGGGAGATGCAGGTCCGGACCATCTCCTCGAGCCGAAGGTCCTTCGTGTCGCCGATATTGGCGGTCTCTTCCAGACAGCGCATGAAATACGCTGCGTCCAGCTTGGGCGAGAGCGTGTGGAAGGCCCGGCCCATCCGGCTCGAGAAATCGATCTTGTCAGTCGTGCTCGCCCGGGGCCATAGCGAGGCCCTGTCGTCCACGGTCAGCCGCGCGGCCTCCGCCGGCGGGATCGCGCATGTCAAAGCCATTAAGACGATTATAAGCTTGGCTTGCATTGAAAATCTCCGGTCCTGCGGCGTAAACTTGCTTGAATGTGCGCAGCCGTGACGGTCGACGGACGCGCTGCTCTTCGGACAGGATAAGAAAAGCCATGCGCGTAGCCCGTCTTTCCGGTCTGGTCCCGGCCGGTCTTCTTCTGGGCCTGGCGGCAGTCCAGGCCCAGTCGCCGGACTCGGCGGCCGGCGACCCCAGGCGCAACCAGGCGGCGAAGCTCGCGGGGCTCGCCGGCTTCGTGAACCTTGAATGTCCGGCGCTTCGGAGCGATCCCCTGCGCCTCAAGCAGACCGTCGAGGCCCTGGGCGTCGATGCCGCCAGCCTCGAGACCGGTGACCTGCATCTGACCGCGACCCGCTACATCGCGGCCTACCAGAAGGACGTGGCGGCGAATTGCCGGAAGGCCGAGGCGACGTTCGGGCCGCACGGCTCCATCATTCCCGGCCTGATCGTGCCACGGTAGCGCTGGCCCGCTGTCGGCGGTCCGCCTCACACCGGCCGCCCGTCCCGCGACAGGGCGATGTGCAGGAGGTCGGCGAGGCTGCCGGCGCCGAGCTTCTGCTTCATGCCCGAGACGACCGCCGACACGCTCCGCTGGCTCATCGACAGGCTGTCGGCGATCGTCGCGTTGGACTTGCCCGCGCCCATCAGCGACAGGACCTGAACCTCCCGCGCGGTCAGGCGCGTGAGGGGCGATTCCAGCAGGCCGGCATTCAGCATGGCGATCTTGGTCGCGACCTCGTGCGGCAGGTAGCTGTGCCCGGCCGCGACGGCCGCCAGCGCCTCGTGGAAGCGCGTCACCGCCGTGTCCTTCAGGACGAAGCCGTGCGCCCCGCCCTCGATGGCACGGGCGACGATCACCGGGTCGTCATGCATGCTGAAGGCGAGGATCCGGGTCGCCGGCTCCAGGGCCCGTACCCGGCGGATCAGCGACAGGCCGGACAGGCCCTGGTCGCGGAAACCGAGATCGGTCACGACCAACCCCGGTCGGTAGCGGTGGAACGTCCGGTATCCCGACACGATGTCGGCAGCCTCGTGGACAGTCCGGAGGCCGGCATCCTCGGCGAGGTGGCGGAAGCCCCGCCGCACGACCGGATGGTCGTCGACGATCAGCACCGCGTCGAGACCGCGCGGAGCATCCCGCCCCGCGGGGCGGTCGGCCGAGGCCCGGGCGGCGGTCACGGCGCTCCCTCGAGGACCGGGTGCGGCGCGGCGAGGCGCGCCAACGCCGCCGCGTGGTCGGCCCCCTGCATCCGGGCATTGTAGTAGTGCTGGCACATCTCGCCGTAGAGGCTCTTGCGGCGGCCGCGTCCCGCCGCGATGCCGCCGAGACCGTCGAGGATCGCGCCGTAGCCCTCGCCGGTGCCGGCCTCGGCCAGCATCTGGCCGAGCTGGACGGTGCGGTTGGCGATCATGCGCGGGTCCTCGATGAAGCCGTCGCGGGCCCCTGCCAGCGCCGTCGCCATCGCGCGCACGCGGGGATCGTCGGCCGGCAGGGCCTTGCCGGCCTCCCGTCCCGCGAGCCAGCGGGCCGGGTCGGTCCCGTCGGTCGGCGCGAGCCAGGCCGGCGGGGTGCCCTCGGCGGTGGTGGCGACCACCGCGCCGGCCTCGTCCGCGCGCTCGTCCGACCCGCGGTCGCAGGCGCCGAGGGCCAGCAGGACCAGGCCGGACGCGATCCGGATGCGGCCGGCGCGGCTCATCGCGCGGGCTCCCCGGCGGCCAAGACCGTGCGCGGGCCCTCCGCCACCTTGATGCGCGCCGTCTCGCGCCACGTGGCGAGATCGATCACCGAGACATCGTCCGAGAACCAGTTCGCCACGTAGGCAAGCGAACCGGCCACCGCGATGCCCTCGGGATAGGGCCCGACCGCCACGGTGGCGACGATCTCGAGCCGGGCCGCGTCGATCACCGTCACGGCAGCGGCGTGCTGGTTGGTGACCAGGACGCGGCTGCCGTCCCCGGTGACCGCGACGCCGTAGGGCATCCGGCCGGCCGGAACCGTGGCGCGGGCCCGCAACGTCGCCGTGTCGATCACCGTGAGATCGCCGCTGCGCACGTTGGCGACGTAGAGGCTGGCCTCGTCCGGAGCGAGCGCCAGGGCGAAGGGCGCCTCGCCGGTCGGGACGACGGCGACGCGGGCCATCGTCCCGGTGTCGATCACGCTGACCTGACGGCTCTCGCGATCGGCGACGTAGAGCCGCCCGCGCCGGTCGAGGACGAGGTGGGCCGGGTCTCGGCCCACCGCCGCCGCGCCCTCGACGGCGCCGGTCGCCGCACAGATCCGCAGGACGCGGTCGCCCGACCAGTCGCCCACGAACAGGCTCGCGCCGTCCGGGCTTGCCGCGAGGCCGAAGGCCTGGCCGGGGACGGGCAGGCGGCGGGGCGGCTTGCCGGGCTCGACGACGGTCACGGCGCGCCCGTCCGGGTGGGTCAGATAGAGGCGGCCGGCCCGGTCGGTGGCCGCCGCCACCGGCGCCGGCCCGAGCGGGATCCGCCCGGCCACGGTGCCGGCCTCGATCCGCGCCAGCTCGGCCCCCTGCTGGCTGACGACCCAGACCGGGGCGGCGGCCGCGCCACCTGTCCCGGGGGCCACCGCGAGCGCGGCGATCAGCTGGAGGACGCGCATGCGGGGCCTCAATGGGTCGTCCGGCCCTCGACGGCCGCCTTCAGGCCCTTGAGCCCGTCCGCGAAGTAGCGGTTCATCGCCGTCCGCCCGGCCTCGTCGCTGAGGTTCTCCGGCGGCTCGTTGCCGGTGTCGCCCCGGTAGAAGCGGCCGATCCACGACACCTTGGAGCCGGTCCCGTCCGGGGTGACGGTGAGCGTCGCCGAGTAGGAGGAGACCGGGAGCGCCTTCAGGTCCGGGTCGGACATCCGGTACGCGTAGGTCCGGCCGTCGGCCAGCCACTCGTCCAGCCCCTCGACCAGGGTGCCGCCGGCCTTGAGGGTTACCCGGCGGGTCGTGCCCTCGACATTGCCGCCGCTGGCCTCGGCCTTGGCCACGTCGGGGTGCCAGCGCCCGATGCCGCCGAAATCGCCCACCACCTTCCAGACCGCTTCCGGGGGGGCCTGGATGGTGATCGACTGGTCGATCTTCTGCGGCGTCGGCCCGTGGGCCAGCGCCGCGGTGGCGAGGCCGACGACGGCGAGGCCCGCGGCGGCGGCCGGGACGAGGGCGAGGGGCATCCGCATGGTCAGGTCCTGATCGGTCCGGTTGGAACGGGGGTTGGAACAGGGTGGGCCGCGCGCCCGCGGAGCGCGCGAAGGGAGCGGGCGAGGGGGCTCGCCAGGAGGGCCAGGAGCGTCAGAACCAAGGCCACCGCCAGGAGGGCGGGCCGCGGATCGAGGCGGCCGGGCAGCGGGCGCGGCGTCGCCGCGGCGCGCAGGGGGGCGGCGAGACCGCCCGGGCCGTCGAGATGGACGTAGCCGAGGCCGGTCTCGGCGGCGAGGCGCTTCAGGTAGGGCTCGCGGACCGCGGAGAGGTGCTCGGTGCCGCGGGCGGCCTGGGCGCCGAAGGGGGCGTTGCGCGGGTTGTAGCCCGCGCGCGATTCCGCGTCGGCCGGGGGCGGCCCGGAGCGGTTCTCCTGCTGGACGTCGCTCTCGCCGAGGAAGCCCGTCTCGCGCCCGCGATCGTCGAAGCGCGGGATCGGCGACAGGCCGTAGCCGCCCGCGCCGACGATCAGCCCGCGCACCGCGCCGGGCCTGCCGTCGAAGGTCGGGCCGCCGGAGGCGGGCAGGGGCGGCGTCTCCTGGCCGTCGGTGAGGAACAGGAGATCGGCGTCGATCTCGCCCGCCATGGCGATCGACCGGAACAGGCCGGCCGCGATGCGGCTGTCCCCCTCCCAGGCCATGCGCGGATCGAGGGCCGCGATCGCGCCGTCCAGCGGCGCGAAGTCGGTGCAGACCTCGACCGGCGTGAACAGCAGGAACGGCCGCCGGTCGGTGAACAGGCCGAGCGCCACCCGCGAGCCGCAGGGAAGGTCGGGCAGCATCGCGCGGAGCGCCGCCTTGACGGTCTCGAGCCGGCTCGCGGAGCCGGCGGCGGCGGGATAGTCGCGCACCGCCATGCTGCCGGTGATGTCGACCACCGCCAGCACCGACACGCCGGTGCGGGTGAACGGAATCGGCGGGGCGACGCGGGCAGCAAGCGCCAGCGCCAGGGCGGCCGCCAGGGCGCGGAACCGCCCGTCGCGCAGGGTGCGGGCGACGAGGGGGGGCAGGACGGGGCGCGGTCTCACGGGCCGCCCCGCGGCTGGCCGGGGATGTCGGTCCAGATCTTCTTCGGCTCGGCGCGCAGCTCGTCCCCGGTCTTGCGGTCGAATTCCGGGTAGTCGCGGACGAGGCGCGAGGCGACGTCGAGGTTGTACTTGGCGTCCCAGAATTCGGGCCGGGCCTGGAGGGCGCGGCGGTAATCCTGCCGCGCCAGCGTCACCTGGGGCGCGGCCTTGTCGAGATCGCCCCGGCCGATCAGCACGAAGGCCTGCCGCATCCGCGCGTTGCCGATGACGTACCGCGCCCGGGCCACCTCCCGCACCGCGCCGGCGCGGTCGAGGGCGTCGAGGAGGGGCTCGGTCTCGCCGAGACGGTCCCGGGCGGCGAGGAAGCCGATCCGCGCCGCCAGGAGGGCCGGCCGCGCGTTCGGGTCGACCGGCCGGTCGCGGCCCGCCTCCAGGGCGGCGATCCGGTCGTCGTCGCGCGCGGCGCTCCAGCCCGAGACGGCGAACCACAGGGCGGCGGCCGCGAGGACCACCGGCAGGGCGACCAGCAGGGCCGGCCGGACCCGGCGCCACGCCGCGGCCACGCCGAGGCGGGGGCGAGCCGCGCGGCGGCGGGAAGCCGGGCCGTCGAGGAGGGCGCCGGAGCTCATGCCGCCCTCCGCGCCGCCGCGTCCGCGGCCTCCGTCGCGGTCTCCGCATCGGCCGGTGCGGCCGCGAGGTCCGCCTCCGCGAGCTTGGCGAGGACGAGCACGGCGAGGCCGAGCGCGGCGACCGCGGCGGCGAGTCCGGTCAGGTCCCGGCGCGGGCGCTCCTCGACATAAGGGATCGGGTCCCGCTCCAGGGCCTCGATCTGCCGGATGGCGGCTTCCACCGCCTCGGCGCCCTCGGCCTCGAAGGCGCGGTAGGGCACGCCGAGGCTCTTGAAGAACAGGTCGAGGTGGCGCTCCGGCGCGGCCTGGGGCGTGTCCTCGCCGGCCGGCCGGTCGGCGATGCCGGGCGATCCCTTGGTGCGCAGGAACAGCCAGTACAGGTTCGGCCGGATCCGCGCGACGGCGGCGCGCAGCTGGTCCTGGATGCGCGGGTCGATCACCGCGGCGCCGTCGGAGACCAGCAGGAGCACCCGCGAGGCGCCGACATCGACCCCGAACTGCGACAGGGCCATGCCGAGGCCCCGGCCGATATTGGTGTAGTCGAGGCCGGGCCGGTCGATGGCGGCGATCGCCGCCCGCACGGCGTCGTGGCGGTCGGTCATCGGCATGACCAGCATCGGCGCGGTGGAGAAGGCCGTCACGGCGAACAGGTCGTGCGCCCGCGCGCCGACGAAATCGGCCAGGAGGCGCCGGGAGGCCGCGGCCTTCGATTCCTCGGCGCCGGAGGGCTGCCGGCCCGCGAAGGTCTCGTTCATGCTCCCCGAGCGGTCGATCAGCAGCGAGACCTGCGCGCCGATGCCGAGGCGGTCGATCCGCGCCCCCGTCCGGTAGGGGCCCGCCAGGGCCACGATCAGGCCGGCGACGGCCAGGATGCCGGCGAGCGTCAGCGCCCGGCCGAACCAGGCCGAGAGGGGATCGGCCGGGGCGGCGGCGACCGCCGGCACGGAGGTCCGGCGCAGAGCCGAGCGGGCCAGTGGCAGCAGCGCCAGCGGCAGCAGCCACAGGATCCAGGGTTCGGTCGCGCCGAGGCGGGCGAGGAGATCGGTCACGGCATCACGCGCTCCGCCGCCGCGAGGCGCGCCAGGAGCGCCTCGGCCTCGGACAGCGGCCAGGCCGCGCGCGCGGCCGGCAGGCGGCCGCCGAAGAAGGCGAGGCGCGAAGCCTCGAAGAAGCGCGCAAGCGCCGCCCCCTGGCCCCGGAAGGCCCCGTGCCGCGCGAGGAAGGCGCCGAGATCGTCGGCCAGAACCCGCCTTCCGTCGGTCTCGTCGAGGCCCCGGTGCAGGGCCAGCAGCGCCGCCCGGTAGGCCGGATCGGGCTCAGCCCCCGCCTGCCGCCGCAACGCGCGCAGCGCCGCCGCGAAGGGGCGGCCCCGCCGCCGCCGGAACGGCCCCCAGGCGCGGTCGTGCGCCAGCGCCAGCACCGCGAGGCCTGCGAGGGCGCCGAGGCCCGCCGCCGCCGCGACGTCCGGCCCGGGATCGATCCGCCCGCCGCTTCCGTCCGGGCGCAGGTACTCGGCCGGATCCTCGCGCCGCTGCGGCTGCACCTCGCGCAGGGGCGAGACGCCGAGGCTCCAGCCCGGCACCTGGACGGCGGCCGTGGTGAGGCCGGTCGCCGCCTCGCTCGCCAGAGTCAGCGGGAAGCCCGGCACCTCCAGGGTGCGGGCGTCGAGGGCGGCGTAGAAGCTCTGGTAGGTGAGGCGCAGGCGCACCCGCCGGGCGCCGGCGACCGGGGCCTCGTCGACCGCAACGGCGCGCAGGTCGAGCCAGTAGGTCACGGGACCGGGCTGGGGCAGGGTCGCGCGCTGCAGCCGGAAATCGGGATCGGCCAGGATCTCCACCTGCGCCTCGACCAAGTCGCCCAGGAAGATTCCGAAGGGCCGGGGGCTGCGCACCTCGACGGAGCGCACCTGCGCGGCGGCCGTGCCGGCCGTCAGGGCGAGGGGCGCGGCGAGGAGACCGGCCAGCAGGAAGGCGGGAACGCGCGCGCCCATGCTCAGGTCGTCATCAGGTGGCGGGTGAGCGCCTGGGCGTCGAAGCGCCCGGCGAGCTGGAAGACCCGGCGCGCGAAGGGCGCGGCGGCGCGCTCCAGGGCGGCGATCCGGTCCCGCTCCCGGGCGATCCAGGCCCGGCGCAGGCTCGGGCGCAGCAGGACCACGCGGCGGCCGCCGCCCTCGAGATCGTCGAGTTCGACGAGGCCGAAGGCCGGCAGCGCCTCCGCCTCGGCGGGATCGGCGAGCAGGATCGGCACCGTGTCGTGCGGCGCCAGTGCGGCGAAGACCTGCCCGATCAGGGCCTCCGGCCAGCGGAAGTCCGAGACGAGGAAGACGAGCTTCGGCCGCCCGGCGAGCCGCCGCGCGGCCTCGCGCATGCCGGCGCAGCCGCGTCCCGCGCGCGGCGCGCCCGCGACCCGCTCGGCGGCGGCGACGGCCGCGCCCCGGTGGCGGGTGGCCGGCAGGTATAGGTCGTCGCGCAGGGTCTCGTCGCAGCCGATCAGGCCGAACCCGTCGCTGATCCGGGTCGCCGAGACGGCCAGCGCCCGGCAGAGATCGCCCGCGAGCCGCGTCCGGTCCGCCGTGCCGCGAAAGCCCATCGAGGCCGAGAGATCGACCAGGACCCAGGTCTCGACCGTGGTCCGCGCCTCGAAGCGGCGGACATGCACGCCCTCGAACGGGTCGCGCAGCGTCGCGCGCAGGTCGATGCGACGCGCGTCCGGCAGTTGCAGGAACGGCACCTGATCGCGGAACCGGCCGGAGCCGCCGGCGTCGCGCCCCCGATGGAGGCCGGCCCGGCTGCCGCGCGGGCGCCAGCGCGGCAGGTAGACGATGTCGGCCATGCGTGGGTCGCTCACGGCGCCGGCACCGTCTCGAACGCGGCCCGGCACAGGGCCGGCACGATCACGCCGCGCTGCAATTCGTGGACGGGCTCGAGGAAGACGCGGTGGGCCATCACCTCGGTGAAGACCGCCCGCACATCCTCCGGCACCAGCCAGTCGCGGCCCTCCAGCCACGCCCGCACCCGGGCGGCGCGCACCAGGAAGGCGACGCCGCGCGGCGAGGCGCCCCCCTGCACGAGGGTGGCGGTGTCGAGGCCCGGGAGCCGGATCCCGGCCTCCGCGGGGCGGACCAGCGCGTCCCAGAGGGCCACCACGTAGGCCTCGATCGACGGCTCCGCGCGGACGGCGTGCTGGATCGCGGCCGCGATGCCGCCGATCCGGGCGTGGTCGAGCACGCCCTCCGCGACCGCGCCGACGAGGGCGTCCGTGTCGTGGAAGCGCGGGTCGAAGACCAGGCTCCGGCGCACCGCCGCGTCCCGGGGCGCCTCCAGCCCGATCTCCATCAGGAAGCGGTCGCGGGCCGCGGCCGGGAGCTCGAAGGTCTCCTCGCGCTCGACTCGGTTGCGGTCGGCGAAGACCTGCAGGTTCGGGAACGTGTAGGTGCGGCCGAAGGCCTGGACGCTGCGCTCGGCCATCAGCCGGAGCAGCAGGGCGTGGACCTGCGGCCGCGCCCGGTTGATCTCGTTGAAGAAGAACACCGAGAGATCCTCGGCCCGGGCCAGGACCGGGCCGGGATCGACACGCGGCCGCCCGTCGGGGCCGAGATAGGTGTGGTAGATCAGGTCGGTCGGCATCATGTCGACCGTGCCCTCGACGCGCTCGTAGGCGCCGCCCAGCGCCCGGGCCACCGCCCGCAGCAGGGTGGTCTTGCCGACGCCGACATCGCCCTCGAGCATCACGTGGCCGCGGGCGAAGACCGCGATCGTCACGAGGCGGATCGCCCGCTCCTGCCCGACCACCGCCTTGGCGACCTCCGCCTCGAAGCGGGCCGCCGCCGCCCGCCAGTCGGTGAGCATCGTGTCTCCGGGACGGAGGGTGTTCATGAGGCGGTGCCTGCGGTGTCGATGCGGCGTGCGCTGCCGAGCGTCGCTGCGGGCCGGCGCCGCGGCGCGGGCCGGCCCCAGGACGGCCGGATCGGTCGGCCGAGTTCAGTTGGCCGAGTTCAGTTGGCGGGGATCAATTCGAAGAAATCTTGGCGACGTCGTACTCGAATTTGCCCGTCTTCTTGGCATTCTCGATCCGCTTCCTGTTGCGCTCCTCCATCTGCTTGATGGATTCGGCCTGCTTGCTGACCTCCTTCGCGTCGTGCTTGGGATCGTACTTGGTCCCGGCGACTTTCTCGGGGAAGCCGGGCTTCGGCTGCCAGCAATTGCCCGGCGCCTTGCAGGTCTGCCCGTCATAGGCCAGCGCCGGCACCGCGAAGGCCGCCCCCGCGATCAGCATCGCCGTCGTGATCACTGTGCGCATTGTTGATTCCTCCGTCTCTTCCTTGGCCGGCCGGTCGGGCCGCCGGTTCGCCCCGTCTTCCGCGGGGCGCGACTTGCCGAGAACGCCTAGTCCAGGGGCTTGCACTGGCCGGTCGCGTCCTTGGCAAAGGTCTCGCCCTCCTTGAAGGGCTTGTAAGTCTTCTTCTGCTCGTCGGTGAGCCACTCGGCATCCTTCACCGGACCCGTGTAGAGATGACGGATCCAGGCGATGACCTGCAGCATCTCGTCGGGATTGAGATCCTCGTTGTGCGGGCCCATCATGCCGTTGGCGCCGCCCCAGAGGGTCGAGAACAGGCCGACATCGGTCGTGTTCGCCGGGTAGGTCCAGTAATCATCGTTGAGGCCGGGCCCGACCTTGCCCTCGCCGAGATGGCCGTGGCAGCCGGAGCACGAGGTCAGGAACAGGCTCTCGCCGTTGCGCAGGCAGGACTTGTCGTCGATGTAGAGATTCTTGCCTGTCTGGAAGAAGGTCTTGACTGCCTGCGTGTCACGCCCGCCCGGCTTGCCCTCGGCCGTGTCCATTGCCTCGCCGGTGATGGTGTTGCGGAAGACGATCCCGGTCTGCGGGCCGGACTGGGGCTGCGCGCGGGCCGCGACGGGCATCGCCACGGCGAGGGTGAAAAGGGCGACGCGGGCCGAACGTACGATGAGCATCTGTTGAGCGGATCCTGATGTCGTGATCGACGTCTTGGTCGATGTCTGGGTCGGCGGCCCGGTCGCGCCGGGCCGGGCGGAGGCGGGGCGGGCGAACCTCAGTTCGAGGCGACGACCGGCACCCCGTCCTGCTTGAGGATCGCCGCGATCGCCGGCCGGGCCTTCTCGATCCCGGCGTCCAAGGCCTTGCGCAGGGCCTCGTCGTCCTTGCGCACGCCCATCGACTGGTCGAAGACCTGCGGGACCTTGCGGCCGTCGCTGCCGGCCGTGTCGGCCGGCACCAGCGTCATGCGCAGGGGCGTCGGGGACTCCTTGACGTAGCGGGCGACGTCCGGGCCGAAGGCGACGCCGACATCGGCCTTGTCGTTGGCGACCTCGCTGACGATGCGGGCCGGGTCGATCTGGGTGTACTGGTTGCGCGGCGAGCGGAAGTTCACCAGCGAGTAGAGGTAGGCCATGTCCTCCTCGTAGCGGCCGATATCCTTGAGCATCGCCTCGCCGGGGGAGCCGAACGGCACCACCATGTGGTCGAGGGTCTTGAGCCGCGGGTCGGACCAGGACTTCACGTCGAGATCCTTGTCGGCGCGGGTGATGAAGACGTAGCCGCTCCGGTAATACGGCCTGGTGGTCAGCACCCGCGGGTCGTCGCTGTCGAGGCCAACGACCACGTCGCAGGTCCGCTTCTCCAGGCCGTCGCGGACCAGGTAGATCGCGGGCTTCGGAAGCCAGACGAAGACGGGCTTCTTCCCCATCGCCTCGGCGACGGCAGCCGCGACGCGGTTCTCGAGCCCGGAGCCGTCCCTCATCGAGAGCGGCGGCTGCTTCTCGGAGGCGCAGATGCGCAGGGTCGCGGGGTCGGCCGGCGGGGCGGCCGGCGTCTTGCCGGGATCCGACTGGATGGCCTGGGCCTCGGATTCCTGGGCCGCCACCGGCCCGGCGGCCAGGGTGGCGAGCGTCAGGACGGCGGCGAGACGGGCCGCCAGGATGCGGGCGCGCGGGCGCGGCATGGACGTTGATCCCTGTTGTCGAAGCGTTTCTTGATGGCGTGTCCGGAGGGACAGGCGGGGCGCCGGAGGGCCCCGCCCGTCGGAATCCGATCCCGGGCCCGCCGGCCGAGGGGCAGGCGGCCGTTACTTGGCGGCCCTTACTTGGCAGCCCTTACTTGGCGGCGTGCTGCGCGTACTCGCCGACGTTCGGGTCGTCGTACGGGCCCTTGCCGTCCAGCGAGAACACCATCACGCCGCCGCCCATCTGGGTGTAGTTGGCGAGCTTCTTGAAGGCGCCCACCGCGCCGAGGCCGGCGGTCGGGTCGGCGAGGTCGAACACCAGGCCCACGCCCGGCCAGCCGCCGACGCCATAGTAGATGGCGACGTACTGCGTGCCCTTGTGGGTGTAGGTGATCGGGTAGCCGATGGCGCCCGACGGCAGCTTGAACTTCCAGAGGAGGTCGCCGTTGTCGGAGTCGCGCGCCTTGATGAAGCCGTCCAGCGTCCCGTAGAGGACGAGGTCGCCGGCGGTCGCGGTGGTGCCGCCCCAGACCGCGAAGCGCTCCATCTTCTCCCAGTTGAACTTGCCGGTGATGGCGTTGTAGCTCTTGATCTGGCCGAGGCCCTCGTAGTTCTGCCGATCACCCTTCGGACCCGGATACATGTTCAGCGTCGCACCGACGAAGAACTGCCCCGCCCGGTAGGGCAGCATGAAGGGCTCCCAATCCATGCAGATATGGTTGATGCCCATGTAGAAGGCTTGCCGCTTCGGGTCGTAGGAATCGTGACCCTGGTTGTGGTAGCCCATCGCCGAGGGACAGATATCCTTGGCGAGGTGGTCCATCCGGGTGCCGTATTCCGGATCGCGCACCGGCGTGCCGGTCTTCAGGTCCACCGACTTGAACACGTTGACGGTGTCGTCGATCTTGTTGGCCGAGACCAGCGTGCCGTCCGTCCGGTCGAGGGTGTAGACGATGCCGTTGCGGTCCGGATGGGTGAGGAGCTTCCTCATCTTCCCGTCCTTGTCCTTCTGGTCGGACAGCATCATCACGTTGACGCCGGCGTAGTCCCACTCGTCGTGCGGGGTCTTCTGGTAGCCGAACTTCGCCTCGCCGGTGTCGGCGTCGCGGCCGAAGATCGTCATCGTCCACTTGTTGTCGCCGGGACGCATGGTCTCGTTCCACGGCGCCGGGTTGCCGGTGCCGAAGTAGATCAGGTTGGTGCCCGGATCGTAGGCGTACCAGCCCCAGTTGGTGCCGCCGCCGATCTTCCAGGCGTCGCCCTCCCAGGTCGAGGTGCCGAGGCCCTTCTGGCCGTAATGGGCGTTGTGGATGTTGAAGTCCTTGGCGAGCAGCAGGTCCTCGTCCGGGCCGGTGGCGTAGGCGCGCCAGACCTGCGCGCCGGTCTTGACGTCGTAAGCGGTCAGGTAGCCGCGCACGCCGAGCTCGGCGCCCGAGGAGCCGATGATCACCTTGTCCTTCACCACGTAGGGGGCGATCGTGAGGGTCGAACCGACCTTGATGTCGGAATTCTCGACCTTCCACACCGTCTCGCCGGTCTGGGCGTTGAGGGCGGCGACGTTGCCGTCGAGCTGGGTCTTGAGGATCAGCGCCGGTGTCTTGCCGTCGCCCGGCCAGTAGGCGAGGCCGCGGTTGACGAGATCGCAACAGGCGACAGAGCGGGCGGCCGGGTTCTGCTTGGGCTTGTCCTGCCACAGGATCTTGCCCGGATCGTCGAGACCGAGGGCGAAGGTGTTGTTCGGGAACGAGGTGTGGATGTACATCACGCCGTCGACGACGAGCGGCGCACCCTCGTGGCCGTTGAGCAGGCCGGTCGAGAACGTCCAGGCCGGCCTGAGCTGCTTGACGTTGCTCTTGTTGATCTGCGTCAGGTCGCTGTAGTTGTTCGAGTCATAGTTCTTACCGGGCATCACCCAGTTCTCGTCGCTCTTCGATTTCTCGATGAGCTTGTCGTTGGCCTGCGCCACGCCCGCCATGGCGACCGGCGCGAGCGCCATGATCGCCAATGCCGAGACGGAATTCCGGAGCCTGATCATCCTGCGTCTCCTCGCCGGACTGCCACGCCCTTTGGCCTCGCAGTCATCGTGGTGTTCATCCAATGGCGACACGTCTTTCGACGACAAATCCGCACCTAGCATCACGAAATCCGGATGATTTCCAGTATTCGCTAAGCTTATGAAAGACTTATTATCGTTGTGCGCCACTTGATTATTCGCACGGCTTGTAATGCGTGTCTTTGCAAAACGAAACATTTCTTTTCGGGATGATCCGGCAATACGCTACAGGAGATTTGGTAAGATCAGACGGGTCTTGACCGACGGCGGATGCCCATCCCAGACAAGCAGGAACAACAGGCGGGCGCGTGGGCGCGGAGCCGCCCGCCGCCCCGCCACGGGAGGACGCGATGGGTCTTGTCACGGGCGGCGCGGCCCGCTCTCTGGCGCTCGCCGCCTGCCTCGTGACGGCGGCTCCGGCGTCCGGGACCGGCGGAGGACGGCGCCTCGCCGCACTCTACCTGCAGGACGGGCGGCGCGAGCTGACCGGAGCGGATCTGGAGCGCTTTCCCGGCGCCGGCGTGCTGTGGTGCCGCCGCCCGGACGGAATCCCCCAGAAGGCGGCAGCCGCCTGGCTGATCGGAAATCCTTCCCTCGTGCTGATGAACGCGCACAATTTCCGCAATCGCCAGCTTGAGGTCACCCGGACCGTCGCCGATTGCTACTTTCAGATCGCCGGCCGGAACTACGCCTTCGTGCCGGACGTCCTGGAACTCGGCGTCGAACCGGAGGCCCGTCGCCTCCACATCACCGACGATTGGGCGCTCCTGCGCTTGGCCGAGCCGGCCGAGGCGCGGCCGCAGCCGATCCCGGACCCGCCCAACCTTCCGACCGGCGATCTGACGCTCCCAGTGACGATGGTCTCACCGGCCGGCCACGAGAACTACCGGGGACAGAGCAGCCGGGAATCCTGTGCCGTCCGGCGGATCGATCCGCCCAGCGAGGGTGCCATCCGTCGCGCCCGCCACGATTGCAACGATGGCTATGGCGGATCGGGCTCGGGCCTGTTCGACGAGGCCGGCCGTCTCGTTGCGATGCAGAGCGCGTCCCTGTCGATGAACCAGCGCCACGCCTTCGACATCGAGTTCCATTACGGCTCGGCCCTGCTGATCGAGGGCCGGCTCCACGAGGCCCTCAAGGCCCAGATCCGCAAGTCCGACAGTGCGGTCCCGCCCCAGGGCGTCCCTGGGGAATCCCGGTAAGCCCCCGCTAAGCAAGGCCGCGGTTTCCGCCCCAGTCAGGAGGGAATGCCTCGACGGCGGCGCGGCCGCGCGCCAAAACTTAACGTTGATCCTCGAATCTGTTCCCGTGAGGGAGCCGGTATGCCCGCTGTCGGAACATTCAGGGTCTGCGAGCCGGGTCGGCTGCCCTTCGCGGAGGCGGTGGCGGAGGCGGTGGCGGAGGCCGTCACGCTGCCATCCGTGCTCGTCACGATGCTAAGCAGCCTGATCGAGGCCTGGCCCCGGCAGATCTACACACACCCCCTGGTGACGACGCGCTTTCTTGGCCAGCGGACCACCTATGTCTGCGACCCCGGCCATATCCGCAGCCTGATGGTCGATCAGGCCGAGGCTCTGGAGCGGGAGCCATTCATGCTGCGAGCCCTCGCGCCCGCCCTCGGGTCCGGAGTCCTCACTGCGGACGGATCCCATTGGCGGAGGCAGCGCAGGGCCGCGACCCCGATGTTCCGTCCGGACCGGGTCCAGAGCTTCGTGCCGGCCATGGCCCGGGCCGCTGCAGCGACGCGGGCGCGCTGGCTCGCCGACGATCCGGCCGGGGAGGAGCGGGATATCCTGCGCGCGATGATGCGCACGACCTTTGACGTCATCGTCGCCACGATGGTGTCAGGCGATCCGCACTTGGAGGTCGAGCCCTTCGGGCGCGCGATGGACGCCTATCTCGGCCAGACCAGCTGGAAGATCGCCCTCGAGATGCTGCGGGCTCCGACCTGGGTCCCGCATCCCGGGGCCCGGGCCGGCGCGGCCGCGGTGCGCTACCTGCGCGGCGAGGTCGCCCGCACGATCGCGCGCCGCCGGGCGCGCGGCGAGCCCGGTAGCGATCTCCTCGGCCTCCTGCTGCAGGCCCGGGATCCGGAGACCGGGCAGCCGCTGCCAGAGGCGAGCCTCATCGACAACCTGCTGACCTTCGTGTCCGCCGGCCACGAGACGACGGCGCTGGCGCTGGCCTGGACCTTCCGGGTCCTGGCCGAGCACCCGGAGGTGGAGCGGCGCGTGGTCGCCGAGATGGCGCGCCTCGGCGCCGATCCGGCTGCCGATCCCGAGGCCGTCGACCGACTGCCCTACACCCGCCAGGTGCTCCTCGAGGTGATGCGCCTCTATCCGCCGGCGCCGCTGATCGTGCGGCGGACACGGGCTCCGGTCCGGCTCGGGGACACGATCGTGCCGGCCGGGCAATCGGTCCATGTGCCGGTCTATGCCCTGCACCGGCACGCGCTGCTCTGGGACAGGCCGGAAGTGTTCGATCCGGATCGCTTCGCGCCGGAGCGGGCCGCCGCGCGCGACCGCTACGCCTACTTACCCTTCGGGGCGGGCCCGCGGGTGTGCATCGGCATGAGCCTCGCCCTGACCGAGTGCCTCGTCATCCTGGCGACGCTGCTGCCCGCCTTCCGCCTCAGGCCGGTGACGGAGGCGATGCCGTCGGCGCAATTCCGCGTGACGCTGCGGCCCAAAGGGGGGCTGACGATGAGGGTCGCGCCCCGCCATGTCGCTTGAGATGCCCGCAGGCGCGCGCTGGCTGGACCGCCGGCTGGGATCGCTGCTCGACCGTCTCTTCGGCCCCGGTGCCGACGACACGCTGCCGAACCGCTACCGGCTGCAGGTGCGCGCCGGGCTCCTCGACGAGACGCTGAAGCTCGCCACCTACTCGGCGGTGACGCACCTGATCATCGCGCTGGCCGTCGCGTATTTCTTCTGGGGTTCGGCGTCGAATACCTACCTCGTTGGCCTGCTCGCCGTGGTCACGGTGCTGATCACGGCGGCGACCTACGCGACCTGGCTCTACTGGCGCACCCATGGCGACACCGCCTCGGCGCACACCGTCCGGTGGGGCTGCCGGATCTCCGCCGGACTGGCTTTCGCCCTGGGCCTCGCCTGGGCGACCATGCCGGTCGTGCTGTTCGCCCCCTCCGACAGCAACGCGCGGCTGCTCGTCGTCGCCATCATGGCCGGCCTGATCTCGGACGCCTACGTGGTCGGTCCGCTCCTGTCGGTCTCGTACCTGTTCGCGATCCCGGTCATCGTCGGCAGCTTCGTCGGGCTGGCCCGGTCCGGGGAGCCGATCGCGCTCAGCATCGGCCTCCTGCTCGCCGTCTACGCGGTCTTCGTGGTGACGAGCGTGAGCCGCATGAGCCGCCTGTCGTGCCAGCGCATCCTGGACCGCGTGCGGGTCGAGGATCAGAGTGAGACGATCGGTCTGCTGCTCAACGCCTTCGAGGCGAATGCCAGCGACTGGCTCTGGGAGACGGACGAGACCGGGCGGTTCCAGCACGTCTCCACCCGGATGGCCGATGTGCTGGCCTGCCCGGTGCAGACGCTCCAGCACGCCTCGTTCCCGGCGCTGCTCGCCGGTCGGGCGGAGGCACCTCCCGAGGCCGATCAGAGCGCCGACCTCTTGGACCGCCTCCAGCGGGGCGCCGCCTTCCACCAGCACCTGATCGCCGTCGACACGGGTACCGGTCGGCGCTGGCTCCGGCTGAGCGGCAAGCCCTTCCTCGATCAGCGTGGGCGCTTCGCGGGCTTCCGGGGCGTCGGCTCGGACGTGACCGAGGCCCGCCGGGCGGAGGCGCACATCGCCTATCTGGCGACCCGGGACCCGATGACGGACCTGTCGAACCGGGTCATGTTCCACGAGGTCGCGTCCGAGGCCTGCGCGGCCGCACAGGCCTCGGACGCGACGGTCAGCCTGCTCTACCTCGACCTCGACGGCTTCAAGACGATCAACGACAGCATCGGGCACGCCGCGGGCGATGCCCTGCTGGGGCAGGTCGCCGATCGCCTGCGAGCCCTACTCCCCACCGACGCGCAGGCGTTCCGCCTCGGGGGCGACGAGTTCGCGATCCTGCAGCGCGGCCGGGATGGCGCGGCCGCGCAGGCCCTGGCCGAGGCCACGATCGAGGCCCTGCGCGAACCCTACCTGATCGACGGCGTCCGGGCGGAGATCGGCGTCAGCATCGGCATCGCCTGCGCCCCCGCGGATGCCACCGATCCCGAGGACCTGCTCCGAAAGGCCGATCTCGCACTCTACAATGCCAAGGAGACCGGCAAGGGGCGCTGGCGGGGCTTCGACCGCAATCTGGAAGTGCGCGTCCAGCGCCGGCACGAACTCGACGAGGCGATGCGCCAGGCCCTCGCCGGCGGCGAGATGGCGCTGCACTACCAGCCGCTCGTGAGCCTGCAGAACGGCCAAGTGGTGGGCTGCGAGGCGCTGCTGCGCTGGACCCGGCCGGGCCTCGGTCCCGTCTCGCCCGCCGAGCTGATCCCAATCGCCGAGGGAACGGGCTTCATCCTCACGATCGGGCGCTGGGCCCTGCGGCGGGCCTGCGCGGAGGCGCTGACCTGGCCCGCCCGGATGCGCGTCGCCGTCAACATCTCGTCGGTCCATTTCCGCCGGCCCGACTTCTTCGCCGACGTCGCGGCGGTGCTGGCCGAGACCGGCCTCGCGGCGGACCGCCTCGAGATCGAGATCACCGAGTCGATCTTCCTGGCCAACACGCCGCACGTGCTGGACAATCTCCGCGCCCTGCGGGCGCTCGGGGTGCGGATCGCCCTCGACGATTTCGGGACGGGCTACTCCTCGCTGAGCTACCTGACGCAGTTCCCGGTCGACAAGATCAAGATCGACCGCGCCTTCGTGCGCGACCTGACCAGCCGCCCCGAATGCCTGACGGTGATCGAGGCGATAATGGTCATCGCCCGCGACTTGCACATCGACGTCACGGTCGAGGGCGTCGAGACCGAGCAGCAGGCCGAGCTTCTCCGGCTGCGGCGCTGCAACAGCGCGCAGGGTTTCCTGTACAGCCCGGCCCGCCCCCCCGAGGAACTCCCCGAGCTGATCGAGCACCTCTCGCGAACGGCCGTTCCGGCGGAGCCCGCCGTGCGCGCGGTTGCCTGAGGGATCGCGGACAACGGCGCGGCCGCCCTGCGATCGGGCGCAGATCCGTGTTGCCAGGGTGCCGGGAACGGCTCTAGCGGGGACCGACCATACGGAACCGGGAAACAGGCGTACCATGCCCAAGGTCGTCATCAGCGAATTCATGGACCCGGCGGCGATCGCCGCCGACCTGTCGGACTTCGACACCCTGTACGATCCCGGCCTCGTCGACCGGCCCGAGGCCCTGGTCGCCGCCGTGGCGGAGGCCGACGCCCTGATCGTGCGCAACCGGACGCAAGTCCGCGGCGACCTGCTCGCGGCCGCCCCGCGCCTGCGGATCGTCGGACGTCTCGGGGTCGGCCTCGACAACATCGACGTGCCGGCCTGCCGGACGCGGGGCATCGCGGTCCAGCCGGCAACGGGCGCCAATGACGGCGCGGTCGCCGAATATGTCGTCGCCACCGCGATGCTGCTGCTGCGCGGGGCCTACGGGGCGAGCGGGGCGGTCGCGGCCGGGACCTGGCCGCGCAATGCCCTGATGGGACGCGAGATCGCCGGCAAGCGCCTCGGACTGGTGGGCTTCGGATCGATCGCCCGGGAAACCGCCCGCCGCGCCGCTGCCCTGGGCATGGCGATCGCCGCCCATGACCCGTTCCTCGCGGCCGAGAATCCGGCCTGGACGCCCGCCTACGGCCCGGTGCAGCGTCAGGATCTCGCCACGCTGATCGCCGGGAGCGACGTCCTCTCCCTGCACGTCCCGCTCACCCCGGAGACCCGCGGCCTGATCGACGCGGATGCCCTCGCGCGGATGCCCGCGGGCGCCGTGCTGATCAACGCGGCGCGGGGCGGCGTCGTCGATGAGGCCGCGGTGGCGGCAGCCCTGCGGTCCGGGCATCTCGGCGGCGCGGCCCTCGACGTGTTCGACCGCGAGCCCCTCGACGCGGCGGCCGGCGCCCCGTTCGCGGGCGTGCCGAACCTGATCCTCACGCCCCACATCGCCGGGGTGACGCAGGAGTCGAACGTCCGGGTCTCAGCCGTCATCGCCGCTGCGGTGCGCCGGTATCTCACACAGGGCTGAACGCACGGGTTCTGGGCCTTTCGCCCGCCACGGGCTATCCAACGGAGCCGGCACTGCGAGACCGAGGATTTCGGTGTGGGCCGGGAGGAGCAGAGGATGACCGATCCGGCACGGCGGGCCTTCCTGAAGAGCGCCGCACTCGGCGCCCTGGCGGCGGGAAGCGGCCTGCGGCCTGCCCGGGCCGGAGAGGATGCGCATCTGCCCTTCGGCAACGGCGAGCGCCCCCTCGTCGCCTATCCGGGCAAGCGGCCGCTGCTGCAGACCACCGCCCGGCCGCCGCAGCTGGAGACGCCGTTCGCGGTCTTCGACGAGGGCGCGATCACGCCGAACGACGCCTTCTTCGTCCGTTACCACCTCGCCGACATCCCCCTGGAGATCGACCCCGAGGCGTTCCGGCTGACCGTGGGCGGCCACGTCGAGCGGCCCGTCGCGCTGTCGCTGGCGGAGCTGAAGGCGCTGCCGGGCCGGACCGCGATCGTCGCGGTCAACCAGTGCTCAGGCAATTCCCGCGGCTTCTTCGAGCCGCGCATGGCCGGCGGCCAGCTCGCCAACGGCGCCATGGGTTGCGCCCGGTGGACCGGCGTGCCGCTGAAGAGCGTGCTCGACAAGGCCGGCGTGAGGGCAGGGGCCGTGCAGGTCTCCTTCGAGGGTCTCGACCGGCCGATCCTGCCCGAGACGCCGGACTTCGCCAAGGCGCTCACCCTCGACCAAGCCGGCGACGATCAGGTGCTGCTGGCCTGGGGCATGAACGGCGCGGATCTGCCCTGGCTCAACGGCTACCCGCTTCGCCTTGTGGTGCCGGGCTATTACGGGACCTACTGGGTCAAGCACCTCGACACGGTCACGGTGCTGGACAAGCCCTTCGAAGGCTTCTTCATGAAGACCGCCTACCGCATCCCCGACAACCCTTGCGCCTGCACGGAGCCCGGTCAGGCGGCCGCCGCCACGGTGCCGATCGGGCGCCTCAACGTCCGGTCATTCCTCACGAACCTGATCGACGGCGCGCGCGTGGCCGCCGGGCCGGTCTCCCTGCGCGGCATCGCCTTCGACGGCGGCTCCGGCATCAAGGCCGTGGCGGTCTCCACCGATGACGGCGCCACATGGATCCAGGCCACCCTCGGCCAGGATCTCGGCCCCTACGCATTCCGGACCTGGTCGGTCGCGACCGCGCTCACGCCCGGTGCACACGCCATCCGGGTGCGGGCCACCGCCAATGACGGCAGCACCCAGCCGATGGAATCGCACTGGAACCCGTCCGGCTACATGCGCAACGGCGTCGAGACCACCCGGGTGCAGGCGGCATGAGGGGCGGCATGAGGGCGAACGGGAGGACTGAGGGGATGCGTGCGCTTACGCTTGGCGCAATGCTCGCGGGCCTGACGGCCGGCACGGCCTGGGGCGCACCGCAGACCTACACGGTTCCGGACCCGACCGCTCAGCTGCGGCCGCCGAAGGAGAGCAGCCTCACCGCGGGCTACGAGGCAGCCCAGGCCAATTGTCAGACCTGCCACTCGGTGGACTACATCGCCACGCAGCCGCCAGGCCGCGGGAACGCGTTCTGGGATGCGGAGGTGGCCAAGATGATCAAGGCCTATCACGCCCCAATCGAACAGGCCGATGCGGGCGCGATCGCTGCCTATCTGGCAGGAACGTATTGAGGGGTCTGACCGACGGCCCGACCGGACGCGCGCTCGCGCGGCTTCAGCGCAGTGCGAGCGCCTGCGCCGCGTGCGAGGCGACGGCCTGCACGGCCGGAAGATCGTAGGCGTAGACGCGGCCGGCCAGGATCGCCAGGGCCAGCGTCCAGAAGACTGCACCGCCGACGCGCCGCGCCGTGCGGTCGCCGGCCGTGGCGACCGGGCAGGCGCGGGCGACGCCGTCGGCGACGGGCTCGCCGAACGGATCGAAGGCCGGCGACTGATTTTCAAAGGCGCTGCGCATGATGGCGAATGTCGCGCTCGGCACGCCACTCCGCAATGGACGCGTCTTTCGTATTTCGCTGTCCGTGGAGATGCTTGTTCTCTGTTGGAAGCACTCGGCAGCAAGGTTCTTTTCAATGGACCGGTTCGATCGCCGGCAACGGCGAATCTTCTTCCCGGCCGGCGCTGCGGCGGCAAGCCGCGCGGCCTCCGAGACCAGGATCGGGACGTCGTGGAGCTTGGTCGCGTGCTCGAGGCGGGCGGCGACGTTGACGGCGTCGCCCAGCACCGTGATCTCGTAACGCGCCTCCTCGCCGATGATCCCGCAGAACACCTCGCCTTAGTGGACACCGGCCCCGATGCGCACGGTCTGCGTGGGTCCGGTCCTGTCGGTCCGGCGGGCGATCACCGCGACGAGGTCTCGGGCGAAGGCGCGGGTGCGGCCGGCAGCTTCGGGCGCCCCCGAACGGGCCGCCCGGAACGGTGACCGCCTGGAGCCGCGGGAAACGCTCGATCACGGCGCCCTCATCCTCCACGGCGACGAACGCCACCTTGCCGCCGCGGGCGACGCCCTGCACGGCCGAGACCAGGCCCAGCGCCTTGGGCGCGATGATGCTGACGAAGGCGTCGATCCACTTCTCGCGGAAGGCGCCGGCCACCGCCTCCTGGTCGACCGGGGCCAGCAGGACCGTCGAATCCCGGGCCGGGCCGGCGGCCTCCTCCAGGGTGAGGCCGCAATAGCCGAGGAGGTTCCGGAGCAGCCGGAGATCGGCGTTCCGGTGCGCCGCGATGCCGAGCCGCTTGCCGTCGAGCGGCGGCGCTCTCGCGCACGTCGTCGAAGAGCAGGATCCTCGGCCGGAGGTTTTCGCGAGCGGCGTCTCCGGACGCTCAGAACAACGAGATCAGCACGATGCCGCCGACCATCAGGGCGGCGCCGATCAGGCGCGGCGGGCCGGCCTTGACCTGCTTCATGCCGAACCAGCCGAAATGGTCCAGCGCCACCGAGGTCAGGAGGTTCGCGGTGATGAGCAGGCCGTTGAAGGCGCCGGCCCCGACCTTGTCGACGAAGAGCAGACCGGCAAAGACCGCCACCGCCCCGGTGATCCCGGCGAGCGGCATCCACCAGCGGACGCCCGCGATGTCCTGCCGCCTCGGCAGCGGCGACGGCCGCAGCAGGAACATCAGCGCGAACACGAACACGACGGGCACGAACGACACGGTCGCGGCGAGCCAGGGATTCTCCAGGGCGCCGCGCAGCTGGGCGTTCCAGACGACGCCGATCGCCATGAGGGCGCCGGCCACGAGGATGAACGGGTAGAGCAGCTTGCCCGATAGGCCGTGCCCCTCGCCGCCCTCGCTCTTGCCGCCCGAGCGCGCGATGAAGGTCACGCCCACCGCCATCAGCAGGCCGCCGAGCCAGGGCATCGGCTTGAAGCCCGCGGCCTGCAGGCCGAACAGGCCGAGCGCGTCCATCGCCAGAGAGGTGAGGATGTTGGCGGTGAGCGTCAGGCCGTTGAACGGCCCGGCGCCGACCTTGTCGATGAAGGCGAGCCCGCCGAACACCGCGACCGCGCCGGCCAAGCCGCCGAGCGGCGCGTACCAGGGCATCGTGCCCAGGGAGTCGAGGCTCGGCAGCGGCGTCGGCATCGTGAGGAACAGGGTCGTGAACACGAAGACGATCGGCAGGAACGACACCGTCGCGGCGAGCCACGGATTGACCATGCGGCCGCGCAGCTGCGCGTTCATGGCGTTGCCGATCGCCTGCAGCGCGCCCGCCACCAGGATGAAGGGATAGAGGAGGGCTGCCGTCACGCGCGGACCTTCGGGTTGGCGGGGGGAGGATCAGACGAGGAGCAGGCCGGCGAGCGCCAGCGCGAGGGCCGGCGGCATCACCAGCAGGCCGAGCTTGAGGAAGGTCCAGGCGCCGACATCCTGGCCCTCGCGGCGGATGGCGGTGAGCCAGAGGATCGTCGCGAGCGAGCCCGTCACCGACAGGTTCGGACCGAGGTCGACGCCGATCAGGATCGCGCCCGCCACCTTCTCGGGCACGTGGGCGGTCTGCACGGCGGCGCCCGCGATCAGCCCGGCCGGCAGGTTGTTGACGAGGTTGCACAGCACCGCGACCAGGCCGCCCGCGCCCCAGGCGGTGGCCTCCGGGGCAGCGTGGGCGTAGTCCTTGAGGAGGTCCGCCAGCATCGCCAGCACGCCGGTCTTCTCCAGGGCCTCGACCAGGACGAACAGCCCGGCCACCAGCGGCAGCACGCTCCACGACACGTCCTGGGCGACCGCGACGAGGCCGCCGCGCTTGAGCAGCAGCACGACGATCGTGGTGGCGAGCCCGGCCACGAAGGTCGGAAGGCCGAGGTCGAGGCCGAGCGCCGAGGCGGCGATCAGGACGCCGCCGGTCGCCACGATGCCGATCCCCGCCACGAGGCCGGTGCGGGAGAGCGACACAGCCTCGACGTCGGTGGCGACCTCCTGCCCGCGCAGGGTCTTCGCCTGGGTCAGCCGCAGCACCGCGTAGGTCGTCACGATGGCGAGCAGGGAGGGCAGGGCGAACAGGCCGAGCCAGCGCACCAGCGGCGGCATGTGCTCGGCGAAGACCACGAGGTTGGCCGGGTTCGAGATCGGCAGGACGAAGCTTGCCGCGTTGGCGATGAAGGCGCAGATGAACAGGTAGGGGAGGGGGTTCTCCACCTTGGCGGCCTTGGTGGCCGCGTAGACGGCGGGCGTCAGCACCACCGCGCAGGCGTCGTTCGACAGGAACACCGTGACGACGGTGCCGACGAGGTACACGAGGGTGAACAGACGGGTCGCCGAGCCCTTGGCGGCGCGCACCGCGATCGAGGCGAGCCAGTCGAACAGGCCCTCCTTCCGGGCCACCTCGGACATCAGCATCATGCCGACGAGGAACAGGTAGACGTCGGTCCCCTTCAGCACGCCGTCCCAGGCGGTGGCGGGGGCGAGCAGGCCGAGGGCCACGAGGGCGCCGGCGCCGAGCACGGCCCAGATCGCCTCCGGCCACGCGAACGGCCGCAGGATGACGCCGAGGGTCGCGAGGGCGGCGATCGCCCAGGTGGTGATGTTGGGGGTCAGCGTCAGCGCGCCCATCGGTTGCGGTGGTCCTCTGGTGGGTGGATCGTGCGGTGCGATGTGCAGCGATTCGGGCGGGACCGGCTACCAGGGCCGGCCGTTACGGTTCGGCCCGAGCTGGTCGCCCCGGAGCCCCTTCTCGGGCCAGGCGGGCAGGCGGAACGAGTCGCTGCCGGGGCGCTCGTGCGCGGGCGGCGGCACGAAGCTCCGGTCCACGGGCTCGATCACCTCGGTATCGGCGTGGCCGGCGCCGTCCGTCACCGTGACGGCGAGACGGCGCGCGCCGGCCCGCCAGGGAATGCGGGCATGGACCGTCCGGGGGCCGTCCGGCACCATCGGGTGGGCCGGGCCGCCATCGACGCGCAGGTGACAGCGCCGCTCGGCCTGGGGCCGGTCCGACAGCACGAGGGCGCGCACCGAGATCGTGCCGTCGGCGGCGTCGAGGGGCGCCGTGGCGAGGCGCCGGTCGGCCGGGCTCGTGATCATCACGAAGGGCAGCGCCCGGTCGAGGGGCTTGAACCGCCAGCTCGTGACCGGCCCGTCGATCGCCGCGACCGCGTAGCCGACCGAGCCGTCCTCGTTCTGGCCGACCGAGCGGGCCGCGGCGTAGAGGGTGCGCCCGTCCGGGGCGAGCTCGTTGTAGTGGGTGTGGCCCATCTCGACGAGGCGCACGCCGTGATGGCGGATCAAGCCGGCGAGCGATGCCCGCTCGTCGGGCACGCAGAGATCGTCCGGGTAGGTGTGGGCGAAGACCGCGCTGGGCAGGCCCTCCCGCTCGGCCCGGGTCAGCTCCTCGCCGAGCCACGCCAGCTGGTGGGGGCCGAGGCGGAAGTCGAGGCCGAAGCCCTTCTGACCGTAGCCGGGGCTGACCATGTCGAGGAACAGGCAGCGCACGCCCGCCCAGGTCTCGGCGAAGTAGTAGTGCGTCACGGAGACCGGGTCGCGCGGGCGCGGCAGGTCGTGGCACCGCGCCGCGTGGCCGCCGCCGCGCGGGCTGCCCGCCACCGCGGCGAACAGGGCGTCGAAATCCGCCATCGAGCCGTGCTGCCGGTCGTGGTCGCCGGCGATCAGGCGCACCGGCAGGGCCGGGTGCCGGTCCAGGGCCTCGCGCAGCACCGCGTACTGCTCCATCCGCCCGTCCTCGGCGAGGTCGCCGGGCAGGTAGGCGAAGTCGAGGAGACCGCGGTCGTGCAGCCCCGCCACCTCGGCGAGCATCGCCCGCAGGTCGGCGGCGTGGCGGTCCTCGGCGCGCTCCAGGTGGAGGTCGCCGATATGCGCGAAGGCGAACACGCCGTGTTTCGCCGTCATGGCGCGCTAGTGCGCCGTCTGTGGTTTCCCTGAGCCATCGTGCCCCCCGGACAGGCCCGTCCGCCCCGGCCGGGAATCGGCCGCGGTGGTCGCGACCGGCCCGACGTTTCGGAGACGGCGGGGTTCCGGCCGCGGGGGAGGGCGCCCGCCGGCGGAACCCTACATTTTCGTGAGCGCCGGCCCGATCCGCGACCGGTCGATCGGAAGTGTCGTGAAAGCAGACACTCGATGTCGTCTCAGCCGACAGTTTCCGGCACTTCGGCCGGTGAGGACGCGGCGCGCGGACCGGCGCGGATCAGTGCGCGCGCCGGAACAGATCCGGCAGGTAGCGTTCCAGGGTCTCGTGCCCCTCGAACTTCACGTCCACGGTGGCGGCGGCGCCCCACGGGCGGTGGAGACCCACGACCCGGCCGCGGGCATGGCGCCAGATCCCGAGGATCTCGGCGAGGTCGAGCCGGTCGAAGACGACCTCGTCGCCCGGCGCGATGGCCGGGTCGGCCCTGCCGGACCAGGCCTCGGGGGCCGGGTGGCGGGGTATATCTCCGGCCCGGGAAGGCTCATCTCCCGGATCGAGGCCGGCGGAGAAGGTTTCGTTCGCGGAGTGCTCGCGGAAGAGCATGATCTTCACTAAGCCGTTGCGATAACTGGATAATTGCAGGTTCAATCCGGTCCGACAAGGCTTGTTCCGGCAGCCCGCGCGCCGGTGCGACCTGTATTCGGTCACCCGCTCGGCCGACCTGGGCCGCCCGGGCGCCGCGTCCCGTCCCCGCGACCGGACCTCCCGCGGGACGGGACCGGACCGGCGCGCCGCAAAGCGCGCAGCATTCGCATCTCCGGCTCGGGGCATCGGGAGATCGATCGTGTCGCCGAACGACGATCTTTGGAATTTCGGGGCAGACCGGGCTGATCTAAATCTGACGCGAGACAATCCTCCGCGTGAGACGGCGCCAGTCGACCTGATGGATAGTGTCCGCATGCTTTCGGATGCGGAGCGATCCATCGCGGCCAGACCGCCGGACGTGCCCCCGCCCATCCCCGCCAGAGTCCCGCCCGATGAAGTTCCTGCGTCTCCTCGCCCTCGCGGCGCTCAGCCTCGGCGCCCTGCCGGCCGGGGCGGAGACCTTCAGGATCGGCGTCGTGCCCGGCGCCTACGGCGATGCCGTGACGGTGGCGGCCCGGGAGGCCAAGGCCGAGGGGCTCGACGTGAAAGTCATCGAGTTCAGCGACTGGACGACGCCCAACGTCGCCCTCGATGCCGGCGACATCGACGTGAACTTCTTCCAGCACCGCCCCTTCATGGAGAATGCCGCCAAGCAGAAGGGCTACGCGTTCGACATCGTCGGGCTCGGGATCCTGTCCAATATAGGCCTGTACTCCCTGAAACATAAGAGCTTCGACCAGATCCCGGCGGGCGGCACCGTGGCGATCGCCAACGACCCGGTGAACCAGGGCCGCGGCCTGCTGCTGCTCCAGAAGGCCGGGCTGATCAAGCTGAAGGACGGTGTCGGCTTCCTCGGCACCCTCGACGATATCGTCGAGAACCCGAAGACACTGAGATTCACCGAGGTCGAGGGGCCGCAGCTCGCGCGGATCACCGGCGACGTCGACCTCGCCCTCGGCTACCCGCACTTCATCGTGGCGGCCGGCAGTTTCGACCCGACCAGCGGATTGATCTATTCCGGTATCGAGGACCGGCGCTTCGCCGTGAGTTTCGTCACCAAGGCCGCCCGCAAGGAGGACCCCGTGATCCGGAAATTCGTGACGCTCTTCCAGAACTCGGAGGCGGTGAAACAGCAGATCCGCAAGTCCTTCGCCAACAGCGACAAGCTCTACCTGCTGGCGTGGCAGAACTGATGGTCGGCCTGATCTTCGACAGCCTGCGCGATCCGGACACGCCGGTCGCGGCCGGACGGGTGGGCTCGGACGCCGCAACTGCCGCCCGGGCGCCGGCCGCCGCGCCCGGCCGGGAGGCCGGGACGGTGCGGTTTGAGTCCGTCTCGAAGACCTACCGCTCCGCCGCAGGACCGGTGCAGGCGCTCGACCGGGTGGACCTCGCGATCCCCGCCGGCGCGATCTTCGGCATCATCGGCCGCTCGGGGGCGGGCAAGTCGAGCCTCCTGCGCACGGTCAACCGGCTGGAGGCGCCGAGTTCGGGCCGGGTCTTGGTCGACGGTGCCCCGATCGACGCCCTCGACACCGACGGGCTCGTGGCCCTGCGCCGGCGCATCGGCATGATCTTCCAGCACTTCAACCTGCTGGCGGCCAAGACCGTCCGGCAGAACGTGGCGCTGCCGCTGACGGTCGCGGGGGTCCCCCGGCGCGACATCGGCCCGCGGGTCGCGGAGGCGCTGCGCCTCGTCGGCCTCGAGGACAAGGCCGACACCTACCCGTCGCGGCTCTCCGGCGGCCAGAAGCAGCGGGTCGGCATCGCCCGGGCGCTCGTGAGCAATCCGGAGATCCTGCTCTGCGACGAGGCGACGTCCGCCCTCGACCCGGAGACGACGCTGGCGATCCTCGACCTGCTGCGCGACATCAACCGGCGCCTCGGGATCACCATCATCCTGATCACCCACGAGATGAGCGTGATCCGCGAGATCTGCAGCGACGTGGTGGTGCTGGAGGGCGGCCGGGTCGTCGAGACCGGGCCGGTCTGGCGCGTCTTCGGGGCGCCCGAGCACCCGACCACCCGGGCGCTGCTCGAACCCCTGACCCGCGGCCTGCCGTCCGATCTGGCGGCCCGGCTGCAGCCGCAGCCCGCGCGAGGCGGCTCGGCGATCCTGCGGATCACCTGCTCGGGCCAGGCCGCGCCCGATCTCTCGGCCCTCGCGGGCGCCGGGGCGTCGGTGCGGCTCCTCCAGGCTGGCATCGAGCGGATCCAGGGCCGCGCCGTCGGCCGGATGCTGGTGGCCGTCCCGGCCGAGGATCCGGGCGCGGAGGCGCGGCTGCGGGCCCTCGGCGACGTGGAGCGGGTCGGCTACGTCCCCGCCGACGCGGCTCTGGGGTGAGGCGATGCGGGACCGCTCTCTGCCCGACACCCCGACCGCGCAAGCCGCCGAACCCGGAGCCCAGCCATGTCACCGCAGATGATCGAACGCCTCTGGCAGGCCTTCCTCGACACCGCGCTCATGGTCGGGGTCTCGGCCGGGATCGCCGTGCTCGCGGGCATTCCTCTGGCGCTGTTCCTCGTCACCTCCGGGCCCGGCGGCATCTTCCCGGCCCCGACGGCCAACCGGGTGGTCGGGACCGTGGTCAACGGCTTCCGGGCCGTGCCCTTCATCGTGCTGCTGGTGGCGCTGATCCCGTTCACCCGGCTGGTGGCCGGCACCACGATCGGCGTCTGGGCGGCGATCGTGCCGCTCTCGGTGAGCGCGACCCCGTTCTTCGCCCGGATCGCCGAGGTTTCGCTGCGGGAGGTGGATGCGGGCCTGATCGAGGCCGCCCAGTCCATCGGCTGCCGGCGCCGGCACATCCTCGCCCACGTGCTCCTGCCCGAGGCGCTGCCGGGCATCGTCGCCGGCTTCACCATCACGGTGGTGGCGATGATCGGCGCCTCCGCGATGGCCGGCGCGGTGGGCGCGGGCGGGCTCGGGGACGTCGCCATCCGGTACGGCTACCAGCGCTTCGACACCACCGTGATGGTGGTGGTGATCGCGATCCTGATCGCCCTCGTGTGCGTGGTCCAGTTCGCGGGCGACACCGCGGTGCGGCGGCTCCGGGCCCGCTGACGGACCCACGCCCCGGCACGAGGCGGCCCGAACCCGGGGCCGCCTCCCTGAGGCTGAACCCGTGAGGCTGAATCCATGAGCCTGCACCCATGAGCCTGCACCCATGAGCCTGCACCCATGAGCCTGCACCCATGAGCCTGGACATGGACGGATCCGTCGCCGCCGGGGCCGCCGAGCCGCTCCCCCCGCCGCCGTCGCCACCGCACCGGATCCGCTCGGACGCCGAGGCGATCGCGGCCGCGCGGGCCGTGGCCCGGATCTTCGCGGCGGGCGCGGCCGAGCGCGACCGGGACCGGCGCCTGCCCTGGGCGGAGATCGCGGCCTTCACGGAGAGCGGGCTCGGCGGCATCACGGTGCCGCGCGCCCACGGCGGCGTCGGGGTCTCGCACGCGACGCTCGCGGAGGTCTTCGCGATCCTCGCCGCCGCCGACGGCTCGGCGGCGCAGATCCCCCAGAACCAGTTCGGCGTCCTGGCGCTGGTCGCGGTCGCCGCCAGCCCCGCCCAGCAGGCGCGGATCTACCGCGACGTGCTCGCCGGCCACCGGATCGGCAATGCCGGCCCCGCCCGCAACGGCAAGGCCATCACCGGCGTGGACACGCAGCTGTCCGCCGGGCCGGAAGGCCCGCGGCTGAGCGGCACGCGCTTCTACTCCACGGGCGCGCTCTTCGCCCACTGGATCCCGACGCGCGCGGTCGGCCCCGACGGCGGGCCGCTCCTGGTCTTCGTGCGCCGGGACGCGCCCGGCGTGCGGGTGGTGGACGACTGGCAGGGCTTCGGCCAGCGCACCACGGCGAGCGGCAGCGTGATCTTCGAGAACGCCCCGGTCGCGGACGATCTGACGATCGACCTCGCGCCCCTGGCCGGGCGCCCGGGCCTGTTCGGTCCGGTCTCGCAGCTGATCCACGCGGCGATCGATGCCGGGCTCGCCCGGGGCGCCGTCGCCGCCGCCCTCGACTTCCTGCGCACCCGGACCCGGCCCTATCCCTTCACCGCCGAAACCGTCGCGGAGGATCCCCACATCCTCGGCGAGGTCGGACGGCTCACCGTCGACCTGCACGCCGCCGAGGCGGTCCTGGCCCGGGCCGGCGGGACGCTGGACCGGATCGCCGCGGCCCCGGTCACCGCCCAGAGCGCGGCCGAGGCCTCGGTGGCGGTGGCGGTGGCCAAGATCCTCACCACCGAGATCGCCCTGGAGGCCTCCGAGCGGCTGCTCGAACTCGCCGGCGCCTCGGCGACCCGGGACGGGTACAATCTCGGCCGGTTCTGGCGCGACGCCCGGGTCCACACCCTGCACGACCCAGTGCGCTGGAAATACCACCTCCTCGGCAATTACGCCCTGAACGGCGTGCTGCCGGCCCGGCACCAGTGGAACTGAGGACCGGGCCATGCCGCTCCAGCCCCACGAGACCGCCTTCAACGAGGCGCCCGCGCCGCCTCGCCCGGTGCCGGTCCTTCCCGACGGCGCCGCCGCGCTGGCCGTCGCCGACCGGCTGGCGGACGCCTTCGCCGAGGCCGCCGTCGAGCGCGACCTCGCGCGGCGCCTGCCGGTCACCGAGATCGCGCGCTTCACCGAATCCGGCCTCTGGGCGATCACGGTGCCGACGGAATATGGCGGCCCCGGCCTCGACAGCGCCACGGTCGCCCAGGTGATCGCCCGGATCGCCGCGGCGGACGGCTCGCTGGGCCAGATCCCGCAGAACCATTTCTACGCCCTGGAGGTGCTCCGCAACGGCGGCACCGAGGCCCAGAAGCGCGCCCTCTACGGCCGTGTCCTGGCGGGCGAGCGCTTCGGCAACGCGCTGGCCGAGATCGGCGCGCGGGACCACACCCGCCGCACCCGGCTCGTGCGCGATCCCGCGGGCTGGTATGTCGAGGGCCGCAAATACTACTGCACCGGCTCGCTCTACGCCCACCGCATCCCCACCCTGGCCAACGCCGAGGAGGACGGCCGGGAGGTCGCCTACCTCGTCTTCATCCCCCGGGACGCGCCGGGCGTCACCCTGGTCGACGACTGGGACGGATTCGGCCAGCGGGTCACCGGCTCTGGCTCGGTCCTGTTCGAGCGCGTCGCCGTGGAGCCCGACTGGGTGGTGCCGTTCCAGGCCTCGCTGGAGCGGCCGACCGCCATCGGCCCCTTCGCGCAGATCCTGCATGCCGGGATCGATCTCGGCATCGGCGCGGGCGCTTCGCGGCGACTTTGCCCTTCGTGCGCGACCGCGCCCGGCCGTGGATCGATGCCGGGGTCGCCCGGGCCAGCGAGGATCCGCTGACCCTCCACGCGCTGGGCGACGTCCAGGTGCGCCTCGCGGCGGCCGACGCCCTGCTGGCGCGGGCCGGTCGCTTCGTGGACGCCGCACAGGCCGCCCCCGACGCCGAGACCGTTGCGGCCGCCTCCGTGGCGGTGGCAGAGGCCCGGGCGGCGAGCCACCGGGCCGGCCTGCTCGCGGCCAACAAGCTGGTCGAGCTCGGCGGCACCTCCGCCACCGACCGGGCCGAGGCGCTGGACCGCTACTGGCGCAACGTCCGCACCCACACCCTACACGATCCGGTGCGCTGGAAGTACCACTGGATCGGCGCCTACCACCTCGATGGCCGGCAGCCGCCCCGGCACGGAGCGCTCTGATGGCCGCCACGACGAAGCAGATCCTGCTGAACGCCTTCAACATGACCTGCGTGGGCCACATCAACCACGGGCTCTGGACCCACCCGCGCGACCGCTCGTCCGACTACAACATGCTGTCCTACTGGACCGAGCAGGCGAAGCTCCTGGAGCGCGGCCTGTTCGACGGACTGTTCATCGCCGACATCATCGGCGTCTACGACATCTATGGCGGCGGCATCGACGTGACCGCCCGGGAGGCCGTGCAGCTCCCGGTCAACGATCCGACCGTGATGATCTCCGCGATGGCGGCGGTGACCGAGCATCTGGGCTTCGGGGTGACCATCAACGTCCACCAGGAGGCGCCCTACACCTTCGCCCGGCGCCTCTCGACCCTCGACCACCTCACCGGTGGCCGGATCGGCTGGAACATCGTCACCGGTTATCTCGACAGCGCCCACCGCGCTCAGAGCGGCGGCACGTTGCCGGCACATGATCGGCGCTACGACTACGCCGACGCGTATCTCGAGGTGCTCTACCGGCTCTGGGAGGGCAGCTGGGACGACGCGGCCGTGCGCCGCGACCGGGCGGCCCGGGTGTTCAGCGACCCCGCCCATATCCGCAAGGTCGTGCACCGGGGCGAGTTCTTCTCCATCGAGGGCTACCACCTGTCGGAGCCGTCGCGTCAGCGCACGCCGGTCCTCTACCAGGCGGGCGCTTCGGGCCGCGGCCGCGCCTTCGCGGGCCGCCACGCCGAGTGCGTGTTCATCTCGGCCCGCGACCCGGCCTCCGCCCGCGAATCCGTCCGCGCCATCCGGGCCGAGGCGGTCGCGGCGGGGCGGGATCCCGACGACGTGAAGGTCTTCGTCGGCCTCGCGGTGATCCCCGGACGGACCCGGGCGGAGGCCGAGGCGAAGCGGGACGAATACCTGTCCTACGCGAGCCCGGAAGCGGGGCTCGCGCATTTCTCCGCCTCCACGGGGATCGACTTCGCCCGCTACGGCCTCGACGAGCCGATCCCCTATGCACCGGGCAACGCCATCCAGTCGGCCACCGCGGCGGCGGCCAAGCGCGGCCTGACCAAGCGCGACCTGCTGACCGAGCTGCAGCTCGGCGGCCGCTACGCGGTGCTCACCGGAGACGCGGTCGCCATCGCCGACGCGCTCCAGACCTGGATCGAGGAGGGGGAGGTCGACGGCTTCAACCTCAGCCGGATCGTCGTGCCGGAGAGTTTTTCCGACTTCATCGACCTCGTAATCCCGGAACTGCAGGATCGCGGCCTCTACAAGACCGCCTATGCCGAGGGCTCACTCCGGGCGAAGCTGTTCGGCCAGGGGGACCGGCTGCCCGCGCGCCATCCGGCCGATTCCTACCGCCACCGCGACCCGCCTCAGCGGGTTTGAGCTTCGCCGCTCTCGGAGCCGAACCAGCGGCCGTAGATCTCGTCGTAGCGGCCATCCTCCCGCAGACCGAGGAGGGCTTGGTTCACGCGCTTGCGCCGGGGATCGTTGGCCGTGAACAGGATGCCGTAGGATTGCCGGTTGAAGGCCGGCCCGATCAGGCGCAGCGGTGGATGGTCGGGCTGCGTCGCGTAGTAGCTCAGGGCGGGGGCATCGTAGACCACCGCGGCGACGGTGCCGGCCTCCAGGGCCGCACAGGCTTCCTCCAGGGTCGCAAAGCCTACCGGCGTGGCGAAATGGTCCGCCAGATAGGCGACCGACGTAGTGTGGACGACCGTGCCCACCCGCTTGCCCGGCAGGTCCTGCGGGCCGTTGATCGCGCCGCGCAGGCGCTCCACTGTCGCCGTGCTGGTCAGACCGGCCGTGAACCACGCCACCAGGGCGATGCAGGTGAACAGCCAGACCACCGTGACGGCCCGGGCCAGCGGGCTGCGCGGCATCTCGTCCGCCTGCGCGGCGAGGCTGCTCAACGCCCACCAGAGGACATGGGCGAAGCCGTGCGCGGGCCGCGCCCGCGCGGCCATGCCGCCCGGATGGCGCCGCTCGAGCCACCAGATCAGCGCCGCCACCGCGAGGATGAGGGCGGCAAGCCCCAGGAGGACCTGCAGGAAGGCGGCGTCGCGCAGGAGCGCCTGGAGGGCCCGCGCCGTGGCCGAACCGGTCGCGTCCGGCCCCGCCCGGACGGCGATGCGCAGGCCGGTTTCCAGCATCGTGACGGAGAAGTCGAATTGCTTCTCGCGCTCCGCGGTGATCGACACCGCCGCGATGGCGAGGTCCGCGCGCCCGTCCGAGACCGCCGCGAACAGTGCCGGCAGGTCGTCGACGCGGACGAACGCGGTCCGGACAGCGAGGTCCCGCGCGATGGCATTCCAGAGATCGATGCTGAATCCCCGCAACCGGCCCTCCGCGTCCATGACCAGGGGCGGCACCGGATGCGTCGCGACCCGCCAGGTCTCGGGGTCGTTCGTGCCGAGCGGGAGGGGCACCCGGTCGGCTGCCGCCTCGGACCTCGCCTGAACCGTCTCCCGCGTCTCGGCGCGGACCGGGCCCGCGGCGAGGCACAGACAGCCAGTCAGGATGGCCGCGGAGACGACGGATGAGCGCGGCACGTCAGAGACTCTCGATCCAGTTGCGCAGGACGGCGCCGGGCGCTTGATCGGGCTCGGTGCCCAGGTGTTGGGACGCATCGCTCGGGATGAAACCGAACCGGCGCTTGAATGCCCGCCGAAAGGTCCGCTCGTCCGAGAAGCCGACCGCGAAGGCGACCTGCGAGATGCGCAGGGGCTTGGGGGCATCATCGCGCACGAGCATCCGCATCGCCGCCATCAGGCGGCGATCGCGGATATACGCCACGATGCCGTTGGGGGCGAACAGGCGGTACAGGGTCGAGCGCGACAGGCCGAGTCGCGCCGCGATCAGGGCGGGCGTCAGCTTCGGATTGCCGAGTTCCGCCTCGACGAGGCGGCGGACGCGGATCCGGACATCCTGGTGCTGCGAGGGGCGCCCCTCTTCCTGTCCGCGCAGCCAGCTGGCGCAGAGCTGGGTGATCGCCGCCGAGGCCGCCAACGCCTCGCGGCGGTCAAGGAGGTCGCCGCAGGCGACGACGTTGGCAACGAAATTGTGGACCAGCCGCCCGAACGGGTCGCCGTCATGGTCGAGGGGACGCCCGTGCAGGGCGTCCGGGTGGCAGCCCTGCTTCTCCAGCAGGGCGCGGGGGATCACGACGTTCGTAGCATCGACGGCGCCCGCCACGATGCGCACGGGCTGGGCGAGATCGAAGACGATGCACTGCACCTCGTTCACGCGGCCGGTGCCGTGATCGGTCTCCACAAGGCTCTGCCCCCGCCGGTAGAACTGCAGCAGGATGTGGTCGAGGCCTTGCTGTCCGATCATCGCCTGCGTCCGCACGAGGGTGTGGGCCGGTGCCACCACGTCGCCGACCAGCAGGTCGCCGAGATGATAGCTGCGCATCGCGATCGGAATGGTGAGGTCGGTGTCCGGGCGAAAGCTGACGTCGAAGATGGGCGCGAGATGGTCCTGCCAAGCCCGACCGAGCCCCTCGGGATCAACCGGCGGGTCAAATCGCAGACAGGCGACCTCTCCGCCCGGAGCATCGCCGCCGGCCGTTGCCGCGTCCGGGTCCCGGTTTCTATCCGCGGAAGACATACGTAGAGCCTGACACCTGCTGTTCCCGCGACCGACGAAGAACGAGGGCCTACCCCAAGGTCACATGTGGCATCGCAGTCGGGTTGTCCCGCACGTTAGCCGTGTCCATCCCGACAATCCCCTCATCGCTCGACGACAGACGCGGCTGTACACTGTCCTTTGTCGCGGCATCGGATCACCACGGCCCGCGCTCCCGGAATGGTTCCCTCCGTCCCCGGCAGAGGGATCACCGTACCAGAACGGTGCGTGCGGCACCCATTGTGGCAGCCAGGTGAGAGTCTGTTAAAGCTGACGACACCGGCGCTGCGGTGCGCTCGGGTCTGTTCGGAGCGGGGTTTTCGAGCCGGCTGTGGCGGGACGGAGCGGTCCTGGGCGGGCGCCTAATCGGCTTGGCCGCCCCCGGCGTGCAGCTGTCGCTGGGCCATACTGGCGACCTGCGCCCCTGGCGCCGCCGCACAGCTCGTCTCCACTGGCCTGGAGGCCGTCTGATGATTGAAGCCGCCCGGCCGCGATCGGCACCCCGCTGGAGACAAGGATGGGTGGCAGCGAAAGCCGCGATAAGTCGCCTATCCAGGTGGAGCCGGCGTCACGCCGCCCCGGCCGTTGGCGACGGCTGTTCGACCTTCTCGAAGGCATTGAGATGCTGGTCCAAGCCGGCCGGCTGCTCTGGTTATTCCTGAGAGGATTGTGGCTGGCCGCCGGGGCAATCGTGCGCTTCTTCGGTGACCGATGAGCCGCGCCGGCATCCGCGGCTGGTCACGTCTTTCGGGCCGCCTCCTGTCCGTCGCGCCATCAATCCGGGAGGCGCTGTCTCCGAGACGCGTCGCGCCGCCAGCGCGGGGCCTGTGCGCCGGGCGGATGTTTCACGGGAAACATCCGCTTGGGCGGCCTGAACGCTGAGGCGCCGGGCATCCGGCGCCGACGCGCCTCTTCGCGACCTCAGCCGAACAATCGGCTCGCTACGATCTGCGGGTCGATCGGCTTCTGGCACAGGGCCACGGCCCCGTGGAGCGAGGGCACCGCGACCGGATCGTAGCCGGTCACGAACAGGAACGGGACGCCCCGCGCATGCAGGGCGTCGGCGACCGGATAGACGAGTTCGTCCTGCAGGTTGATGTCGAGGACAGCCGCGTCGATGTCGGCCGTATGGGCGATCAGTGCCAGCGCCTCGCTGACGCTTGGCACCGGACCCAGGACCTGTGCGCCACCTTCCTCAAACTCGGACTTGAGATCGACGGCGATGAAGTAGTCGTCCTCAACCAGCAGAACCCGCCGGCCGGACAGAGCGCGTAGGGTCGGATTCATGCGGGGTTGCCTGCGACTTCTCCCTCCGGGAGGGGGATATTGATCGAGCAATGTAGCGCCGTGTCGCCGAGTTCGTAGCGGGTGGTCGCCTTCAGGGCATAGGGCAGGGCGTGCTCGATCAATTCCCGGCCATAGCCGCCCCGCGGCGCCGCGTCCGGCAGATCCGCTCTACGGACCAGACCTTCCTCCATCCACTCGACCAGCAGCCGGCCGCCGTCATCCGCCAGATAGGTCCGCCATGTCACCGTCAGGCGCCCCTGCGCGGTGGTGAGGGCGCCGTATTTCAGCGCGTTGGTGGCGAGTTCGTGCAGGGCCAGCGCGAAGGTCTGGACCGTGGCCTTGCGCAGCCGCACCACCGGCCCATGGAGACGGATGCGCTCCCGCATGGCCGGCGCGTTGAGGGCGGCGAGTTCCGTCTCGATCAGGGCCTGGAGCGTGATCGGTTCCTGGTCCGAGCGCGAGAGCAGGCCCTGGACCCGGGAAAGAGCGGACAGGCGGTCGTTGAACCGCTCGCGAAACGTCTCACCGGGCCCGGTCTGGGCCATCGTCTGCTTGGCGATGGAACGTACGACGCCGAGCAGGTTCCGGGTCCGATGCTGCAGCTCGGCGACCATGACCTGCTGCCGCTCCTGAAGCTGACGCAGATCGTCGATGTCGGTCGAGGTGCCGAGCCACTCGACGATCCGGCCCTGCGCGTCGCGGACCGGTGCAGCCCGGGTCTGGAACCAGCAGAAGCGTTGCTCGGCCGCGTTGCAGAGCCGGTGCTCGAAGGAGAGGTGGCCACTCACCGGCGCCTCGTGCCAAGCCGTGGCGGCGGCCGCGTAATCATCCGGATGGACCGCGGCCAGCCAGCCCCAGCCCAGGCTCGTCGCGTTAGTCTGGCCGGTATAGGCGTGCCATTGCGGGCTCGACCAGATGCAGGCCCCATCGATTCCGGCGCGCCAGATGAGTTGCGGAATACCCTGGGCGAGGGTGCGGAACAGCTCCTCACTCGCGCGCAGGCGGCGCTCGGCCAAGACGCGCTCGGTGCTCTCGACCACGATGGCGATGACCCCGGCGGGCCGGCCATCCTCGCCGAACACCGGAGAGTAATCGAGATTCATCCAGACGGCCTCGGGCCGTCCGTAGCGGTGCAGGGTGAGTTCCTGATCCTTGTAGGACAACGTCCCGCCGGCCAGAACGACGCGCATCACGTTGTCGTTGAAGTCGGCGACCTCGGGCCAGCCCTCGCGCACCTTGGAGCCGAGGAGCTGAGGATGGCGCCCGCCTGCAAAACCCGAATAGGCATCGTTGTAGATCATGATGCCGTCCTCACCCCACAGCAGCACGATCGGCACAGGCGATTGCAGCAGCGTGCTGACCGCGAAGATCAGGCTCTGCGGCCAATTCGCCAGTGGCCCCAGCGGCGTCTCCGCCCAATCGTAGGTCCGGACGAGGTCGGCCAGTTCGCTGCAGCCGGCCGAGAAGATGCAGGCCTCGCCCATGCGGTGACCGACTCGTGAGGCTGCGGCTCGGGCAAGGGCAGCGCGGATGGCGGGAGACCTCCCCCGATCGGCCCAGGGGCGATCCACGGGCGACCCACGGGCGGCCCGCCCCTCAGGCGCGCCACGACGAGGCTACTACACCGCTCGGGCCCTTGATAGGGGCGCTCCGTCTCACCGATTCGGCCGGCGATGCGCGGTCGACATCATCCGTCGGGTTCGGATGGGTGGATGCGTCAGCGTGGAGCGGTCTTCAGGCCGTGAACCCCGGGGCATGGCGGTTTCAGGTCCGCAGGACCGATCCCGGCAGGGCTGCGAGCGCCGCCGTGAACTTCCGTCGGCCTGCCGGACTTCTACAGCGGAGGGCCGGGGCAGCCTTGCTACGGCCCAGGGAGAACCGATCCATCATGCGCGCATCGACCATTGCCGCCGCCCTTCTGACCGGGATCACGACGGCCCTGTTGGCAGGTCCCGCCACCGCGGCGCCCACCGGTCCGTCCCCGTCCGTCGCCGCGTCTGACGGCCTGCTGACCACTGTGCGGGCCAAGCGCCACCGCGCCCGGCGCAGCACCCGGATGCCGAGCGGCAGCCGGTTCAACAACGTCACACGCGGCGCCATCGGCGGTGACAGCGGCGGCAACGCCGTCACGGGGAGCACGGCGGCCCCGAGCGGCCGTTAGGATTGCGCCGGACCGGCCCAGTGCCGGCCCGGCCTTCCCCGAGTCCACCCGAGGAGTTTCGGACCGACAACGGGGGCACGCACTTTAGCCGCGCCCCATGGGCTCCGGAAAGCGCCGGGCAAACCAGTCGCGCAGGATCTGCCGCTCGTAATACAAGCCGCCGGTGGAGAAGCGAGGATTGGATGTCAGCAGGAAGTTGATATCCGTCACCGTGTCCTCGCCCTGCGCGACGAGACGTCCGGTCCGGCGCAGTCTGTAGGCGAGACGGATCCGCGGCGGCGTCGCGTCCGTCACGACCCGCACGCCCGTCGGGGCTGCAAAGCCGGGGCGGTCGAAGCCGGCGAGATCGACGTCGAGCACTGTAATGTCGAGGCGCTCATCCGGGCGGAGCCGTGCCGTGCCGAGATCCTGGAAGATCCGCGTCAGCTCGGCGAGGGTGAGCCGGAGCGGCTGCCCGGAGCCGAACCGGTTCTCAGCATCGGTGAACCGGTCCGGCGCAGCATAGCGGACCTGGACCCGTGCCTGGATTTGGGCGGGGACTTGGGCGGAGGCCGGTCCGGCCATCGCTAGCGCGGCCATGACCGCGAGGGCGGCCAAGCCGCCGGCGAAACGCGTGCGCATATCCAACTCCTTCCCGCCCGATCCGGGCAGGCCTGTCGGGTGGAACCGCCCGGTCAAAGGCCCGTATCCCGCGTCGCCGCGCATGGCCGGCTGCGACCGAATGGCTCCTGCCCGTTCATAGTCTCGCCGTGTTCCGGGCGCCTCGTATCGCACCCGGCCCGAGGGACGAGCCGGTTATGGGAGTCCGATGCGCATGATGAACTCTGTTCTGGCGCTTCTTACCGTCGTGGCGGTTCTGCTGGTCACGGCGCTGATCAAGCTGCCGCTCCTGCCGTTCCGCCTTGTGGGCCGTCTCCTGCGGAGCCGCCCGGCGGCGGCCTGACCGCGCCGCTCAGGCTGCCGCGTCGATGATGAATTCCATCCCGCGACCCGGCCCCTGATCGGAATAATCGACGAGCGCCAAGCCACGCTCGGCCAGGGTTGCCTCGACGGTGTCCCGCTCCTTCCGCACCATCTGGCCAACCGCCAGAGGGGTCAGCCGGGGACTTGCGCGCCGCACTTGGTCGACTCCGATACTCGCGGGCAGGCCCGCGCCCTCCGCGATCCGGGCGAGGGCGAGCCCCAGATCCCGCGCCTTGGTCTCCGCGGCGGATTTCGGCTTGAAGGCCATCTGCTTCTCCTTGTGCACGACCGCCCGCCTCAGGCGGCCTCCCGGTCGACGCTGACATCGGGAAAGGCCCGGATCCAGACCCGGCGCCCCTTGGCGTCGTAGACCTCGACCTGCCAGTCCGACCAATCGAACCGCTCCACGACCCGCTCCATCAGAGCGAGCGCGACGCCGTCGGCATGGGCCCGCATCTGGCCCGCATTCGGAAACCGTCTGCCGCGCAGATCGGTCACCAGTTCGTGGCCGTCCGTGCAATGGAAGCGGTAAAGGCGCGTCGGTGTTGAGGGTCTCTCGATCAAGCCACAGCGCTCCACGGCAATCCGCTTCGTTCATGATATGTTCTAGATGACCCGGGATCGCAATGCACCCGGATCTCGAGACGCCCCCTGCGGAGATTCGCCTCAGGGCCGCCGAAGCGACCGCTGTCGCCCGGCCGCGAACGGCGACACGCGCGCATCGCGGCCGTTACGGGGATACGGACTGACGTCGGCACGGTGACGCAGCGCCTCACCCCGCAAGGCAGCCTGGCATCTCCGGACTATGCCCGGGACTGGACGGAAGCGGGCCACGTCTGGGCGCCGCGCCGGATCGAGGCCCCTCGCGCAGGTGGATGACGCCCCGGAGAGCCAGGACCATCGCCGCCTGGACGGCGATGGTCCTGGCGGGGATCAGCGATCCGCGCCGCCGCGGCGGGCCATGGCGCCGGGCTGACCCAGACCGATCGCCTTGGCGAGGGCGGAGCGCTGCTCGGCATAGCCTGGGGCGACCATCGGATAATCAGCTGGCAGGCCGTAACTGTCGCGATAGCTGCGCGGATCGAGGCCATGACTGGCCAGGTGACGCTTCAGGGTCTTGTAGATCTTGCCGTCAATGAAGCTGACGATCCCCTCATGGCGGACCGACTTGCGGATCTGGGTCGCGCTCGGCTTCTCGACATCGGCCTGTGGGGCCAGCCCGGTCTCCGCCGTCAGGCTCCCGGCGACGAGCCCGCTGATCGCGCCGTGCACCCGCGTGATCAGCGCCGGAAGCTCCGAGGCCGGCACTGGATTGTTCGACACGTAGGCGGCAACAAGCTCGGCGGTCATCACGGCCAAGGTGTCGGATACCTCATCGAAGGTTTCGGTCATGGTCGGGCTTTCAGATAGCGGTTTACGTGCTGATCGTTTGGGCTTAATAATGGTTTAAACAAAGTAAATATGAAACGAAGACTCGACGAATAACTGCAAATTTTCTCGCGTCGAGTAGCAGTCGGCAGGGGATAAATCTGCCTCCGTCTGTGCAGCCGGATGACGATTGGCCGCTCACCGTCGAAGATCGCTGAGGATCCTTGGGGATTTCTGCCGCCCTCGCCGGCGTGACGGAGCGCAATCGGGCGGGCCAAGGGTACGACAGCACCGGTCCGTCCCGGTGATCGCCATCGGGTGCCTGCGAGGCTCGTGCGTTGCGCAGCGAAAAGGGCGGCCGCGCGGCGGGCTGCGACGACCGGGAACGAAGCCTGAGCGGCTCAGCCGGCCCCGTACCCGCCCTTCCGGTTATCCGGCTGCGGCGCAGGCGGCCGGCTGTCGTAGCCGCCGCTCTCGGGCGCTTCGTCGGATCCTGGATTCACCGGACCGGGTGCGTGCGGACCGCTGCCGCCGGATGTGGGATCAGGCTGCTTCGCCGGGCTGGCCGGCCGGTCCGGTGGGAGCGTTCCGAGCGCTTCGCGTGCAGCGTCGACATCCTGTCCCATGCGTCCCCCCAACAGCCGTGCAGACCTTCGTGCAGGGCCAAGGCAGAAGGCGGCCGCATGTTCCCCGGATGGTGGCATGGCCGGGCGCGGCCTCCGGTCACCCGGATCCGGTCAGCACCGGCCGACCGGTCGTCGGCGGTGCGGCCGAGGCTCATCGACGGCCTGGCGGCCGCGGCTCAAGAGATCGACCGGCGCCCCCTTGCTGGTGAGGACATGGCGGCGGGCCTCGCTTACTTCCCCGATGTCGCGGATGAAGCCGCGTGCACGGATCGGCCGGCCGATCGGGCCTGAGGTACCGGTCGACACGTCATCGCGGTCTTATTTCCGCTGCCCGGTCGGATTGGGCGTCGCCGACGTGTCCGGCGCGACCGCCGGATTGATGGGCGTGACCTTCGACCACGTGGCCGCGATCGCCGCGATGGCGAGCAGCAGGGCGACGAAGATGCCGATGAGGGTGAGGCGCTTCATGGGGGCGGTCTGAGACTTCCGAGCGGAGGGAGCTGAGGGCTGGGAACGGCCGGGCCGACCGTTCGATCCCGCCCCATGCAGGATCCCCGACGGGGCGCGCCGATCCGCGTGGCTCCGACCGCTCTACGGCCCGTCCGGGCGGAGGCGGGTCAAGGCCGCCGCTGCGTGTCGAGCCAGCCCTTCGAGCCGGCGCACAGTCCCGTCATCCGGGATGACCGAGGCACACCAATAGGCACCGAGTGCGGCGACCGGCTCAGGCGAACCGATCGGCACCATCACGAGGCTGCGCATCGAGGTCAGGCGGTAGAGGGCAATCGGCACCCGGGGATCACATTCGACGTCCGGCACGACGATGGTCTCGTCGTCGAGCATAGCCCGCCCCGAAATGCAGGTCGTCAGTGGAAACCGGCGGCCGCGCCACAGTGGCTCGATGGCATCCTCGGCGGCGTAGAATGAGACGTCGCCCTCCCGCAGCACCACGGCGATCCCGTCGGAACCGGCGATCTCCCGTGCGGTCTCCCGAAGGATCATGACGATGTCCGCGATGGAACGGGCGGTCGCCAAACGGCAGGATGCCCGAACCAGACCCGCGGCGGGATCCAGGGAGAGTTCAGCCATACGAGGCGCGTCGCGCGAGCACTCCGAATTCAGGCGATGCCACATTGCCAGCGGCGTCGCCTCGGGGTCCGACATCCCCTGGAACCTGCCACTGTCCCAAGCCTGACCACAGCGGCCATAGCCAGCAACAACCTGGATCAAGCGTTTCACTGCAGGGGATCGGGCCGGGATCGCGCGCCCACGTGCAGAAGAGCTGGAGAAGGGCGCACGTATTGGTGATCGCAGCGCAACGACCCGCAGACGTCTCGGAATAGTTTCCGACCGCCCAATCACAACGCTGCGATGATGTGCTCCAGCGCACCTTCCAGATCATCGGCTCGGGACCGCCGCCGACGCTGTTGCAACAATGCACTATCGCACCCGCACATCCTGACGTCCTGTCCGCTCCGCACACATCCCGTCCAACGGGAGACAGAGGACCAGATGATCAAGAAGCTTCTTCTCGCGAGCGCTGCTACCGCACTTCTCACCGGCGCCGCCTCGGCTGCCGACCTTCCGCGCCGCGCCGCTCCGCCGCCTGTCTTCACCCCCGTCCCGGTCTTCACCTGGACCGGCGCCTATTTCGGTATCAACGCCGGCTACGCCTTCGACGCCAGCGACCGCAACACC
>NZ_NPKS01000041.1:0-50213 GCF_008329595.1 Methylobacterium sp. P1-11 | reverse complement strand
CCCGCCGAGGCCGAAGCGCGCTATTATGCCCAGACCGAGGTCCAAGCCTTGGCCGCCTGACCCAAACCAAACGGCCTCCGGGAAACCCGGGGCGGTTCAGACAGCCCGCTCGCGGACCTCAGGGGAAAACGGTGGGGTATGCTTCGTCATGGCTCCAGTCTCTCAAGAGTTGGAGCCTCCGGGAAACCCGGGGCGGTTCACCTTCGGTCCAGGCTGATACGCCCGATCCGCCCCGTCCAAAGCCAGCCGGTCAGGTCATCCGGCGCCCTCCGCGACACCCGCTGTCCATCCGCCGCGATCCAAAAGAGGCTGGCCAGGACGCGCCGAAGACGCAGGCCTTGAGGGGCATACAGCAAACCTCTATTATGTATTCGCTGCACGGCTCCGCATGGTCAGATCGGGATTGAGCACCGCATGCCGTTCCATCCAGACACTCGGTCACGACAACGCGCGGATATGATCGAACAAGCGCTTGACCTGACGGCGGAGTGCCGGCTGGGCTTGCCGCCCGCACAGACCTTTCGGTCGCATGCGGAACCGTCGCGGACACCTGACCCAGGTCGGTTTTGCGATGACCTTCTTCGGTTGCTACCCGAGCTGAGGCGTTTCGCAGGATCGATCACACAGGCCGCGGAGCAGGCTGACGACCTTGTCCAAGAGACACTCCTCAATGCTTGGCAGAGCCAAGATCGATATTGCCCGAGCCGCGACCTGAGGTCGTGGACCTTTGCGATGATGCGAAACAGCTTCTATTCTCGGGGCACAAAGCGAAGCGTGAACTCTTCGACGTGAACCTGCCCGATGCCGGGCAAACGGTTGCGCTTGCCGATGAGGTTCCCAAAACCCCCGCACGGTGAACCAGTTCACGCACGCACGCCGTGCCGACGCTCAACGAAGAGCACCGAACCACGGTGTCGCGCAGGATAAAGACATGGGACGAGGCCCATCGTGCGCCTCAGATACGGGGTCGGTAACGTGGAGAGCTGCGACAGTCGCACACGGAAAAGCTTTCCGGACTCGTTTTGCTTTCCCTGAAGCTGCCGGGGCGGTTGAAAAGCTTGCCCGCGTCATCAGGAGTGTAGATCGTAGTGATGCGCGTTGGTGCCGTGATCCGAAATCCCGATCAGCTCGACTTCGCTCAGCGTCCCGCCATCGGCTGGCGCATGGCTCGGCGCGGCCGCATGCTCATGCTGTCTATCGGACGCGAACACGATGTTTCCGGTCTGATCGACCTGCGCTGCCGGCGCCCGTGGCTGACCTTGCCCGCCGGTGTGATCCGTTTGAATGGCTGATCCCGGTTGATCACCGCTTGAGGGAGCCGGTGCTCTTGATCCTGGAGAATCGGTCGGCTGGCTTGAGCCTGATTGAGGTCCGGGGCTTGCTTCCGAAGCGGCCCTGTCGTGGGCGGCGGCTTGAGCCCCGATACCGGGTTGTTGTGCGGATCCTTGATCCGTGGTGCTCGCCTGGGCTTGCAGCGCGCCCGGCTGCGGGCCCGCGTTCGTGCCGTTGGCTGCGCCGTGGCCGTCGGCGTCGTGCGGATCCGATCCCACCTGTTTGAGCGGATCCGAGGCCTCGCCGCCCTGGCCATGGCTTGGCTCGACGGCGTTCGCCTGGGCTTGCAGCGCGCTTGGCTGCGGGCCCGCGTTCGTGCCGTTGGCTGCGCCGTGGCCGTCGGCGTCGTGCGGATCCGATCCCACCTGCTTGAGCGGATCCGAGGCCTCGCCGCCCTGGCCATGGCCTGGCTCGACGGCGTTCGCCTGGGCTTGCGGCGCGCTTGGCTGCGGGCCCGCGTTCGTGCCGTTGGCTGCGCCGTGGCCGTCGGCACCGTGCGGATCCGATCCCGCCTGCTTGAGCGGATCCGAGGCCTCGCCTCCCTGGCCATGGCCTGGCTCGACGGCGTTCGCCTGGGCTTGCGGCGCGCCCGGCTGCGGGCCCGTGTTCGTGCCGTTGGCTGCGCCGTGGCCGTCGGCACCGTGCCGGTTCTGATCAGATTCACCCTCGCTTGAGCGTGACTGATCCGCATCAGCGACCGTCCTCGCCGCGTGCAACGCTCCTGCGCCCGGGGCAGAGCCGCTTCTCGCGGCCTGTTCCTGTCTTCCGGCGGACTCCTCACGTGGAGGCGCCGAATGATCAGGATCCTGCGGCGGCGTCGCGGTGATCCCGTCGATCGGGCCCGATGGTGTCATGGGCGCCGCATGCCCGCCGATCTGCGACGCGCTCTGGGGCTGAGGCGCAGCCTCACCGGTTGTGGCGGGCGATGGACCCACCTGCCCTCCGACTTCGGCGGCGCCCGATGCCGCCGCGTCCGCACCAGATCCGCCTTCCGAAGAAGGCGTTGAACCAGAAGCACGCGCCGTGCTCGCCTCACCCGCATGCACCGGACTCTGATAGGCGGGCTCCAGGCTTGTCCGTGCAGGGCCGTGCACAAGCGTCGGGTTTCCGAGGCCGATGTCTTTGAAATCAACATTGCTCAACGGAGAGAGGGCAGCCGAGGCCGGTTCGGCAGTAATCAGATCGGCTGTGCCGCTGGCTCCGTGGTCGCGTGCGCCGGAGGTGAGCGGAACACCCGCACTCGCCGAGCGAACCACCTCGCCCGTGGGCATCACGAAGCTGTCGTGTCCCTGCGAGGTGGCGCCGTTGCCTCCCCGAGAGGCGAGGACTGGATCCGCCTCCGTCCCCCGCTCGACATGATCCGCGGCAAAGGCATCGGCAGCGAAGATCATCGCCGAGAACACGATGACCCCGAACTGCTTGCTGTGGCTGTCGCGCTCATCGGCATCGCCAGCATCTCCGCCGCCGGCCGCGCCGTGCTCAAGCGACGGACCCGCCTGACCGGCCGGGACCGGGTTTTCACCCGAACGTCCCTGGTCATCCGCCAATGCATCATGGGGCGACAGGCTCAAAGCCGCAGCCGCGACGAGAGCGGCGAGCAGGGCAGCCGGATGGACCGCGAGCTTCGTACCGTCGGCGCCTTGCGGAATCGGAAGGAGCCCCGGGTAGCGTTGGGCGACTTGGTTGATCAGGGCGCGGAAATCGCTTCCCCGCATCGGGCTGTCCAAGACTTCAGAGGCAATGACGTAGCTGCCGTCGATCCTGGCGAAATGCATGATCGCGTCGCCGTCAGGCCGGCAGAACACGAACCAGGGCTCCGCCTCGTCGCTCAGGCCCTGTTCACTGCCGATCTGGAGGCCGGCCCGGATCAGCGCCGCCTCGACCCGGTAGAATTCCGCGAGTTCCTGCTGCGACCAGCCGCCCTGGCTCGTCGATGCGGGCCGGAAGAACGAGATGACCGCACCCATAGGGACCTCACTTCCGCACGTGGACTGACGAACGGCCTCTATCGTTCATGAAAACCGCGTCCGAGGGCATCGAAGAAGGGCGCGACCAGATAGTCGAGCGCCGTGCGCTCGCCGGCTGAGACCACGATCTCCGCAGGGAGGCCGGCCAGGAGGCGCAGTCGTACCTCTTCGGGCAGCTGGTGATCGTCGATCTCGACCGTGCCGGCGAAATAAGGCAGCTTCGTCCCGTCATCGAGCAGGCGATCACGCGAGACCATCGTCAGCGTCCCGAAGATGGCGGGCGTGCGGCGGGTCTGAAAAGCCGGGAACTTGACCTCGGCTCGCATGCCGGCATGGACAGCCTCCAGATCGTTCGGCGCAAACTGGACGCTGATCACGAGCCGATCGTTCGTGGGGACGATCTCCATCAGCGGCTCGCCTGAGCGGATCACCTGCCCGATCGTGTAGACCTTCAGGCCCTGAACGACGCCCTGATGCGGGGCCCGAACCTCGTGCCGCCGGAGAACGTCCTGAGCGACGATGAGCTTCTCGCGCAGTTCGGCGATCTTCTGGCGGGTATCCAGGAGCTGGGCCGTGAGCGTTTCCTGCAGCTTCTGCTTGAGTTGCGCAGCCTGCATCGCCGCCTCGTTGATGCCGTTCTGCGCCTTGGCGGTCTCGGCCACGGACCGCCCGATCACCCCCGCAAGGCGTGCGTGCTCGCGCTCCATCATCAGGACACGGGAGAGCGGGATGAGGTTCCTCTCGCGCAGGCCGCGCAGGCCCTCCAGCTCCTGCTGGATCAGAGCGACCTGCTGCTCGACCGAGGCCTTCTCGACCGCCAGTCCGGAGATCTCGGTCTTCAGCTGCGTGACGCGCGCCTCGATGAGCGCCAGCTGTGCCTGAAAGGACGCGCGCCGCTCCGACAGCTGACTGGCTTGGTCGTCGATCATGCGGCCGACGGCACGGTCATCCCGCCGCGCCGCGATCTCCGGCGGCAGGACCAGATCCGGAGCCTGCTCCTGCTCGGCGCGCAACCGCGCCTCCAAGATCAGGGCCGCGTCGAGCTGACCGCGCAACAGATCGTTGCTGGCACGCGATTGTACGGGATCGATGCGCAGCAGGACGTCGCCCGCACGGACGGTCTGCCCGTCCCGCACCAGCACCTCCTGCACGATGCCGCCTTCGAGATGCTGCACCACCTTGCGGCTGCCTTCCGCCACGATCACGCCGGGGCTGATCACCGCCCGGTCGAGGCGCGCCGTGGCGGCCCAGGTCCCGACGACCCCGAAGGTCGCGACGATGATCGCGTAGCCTGCGACGGCGTACAAGCGCCAGTTCGTCGGACCTCCGGCGCTGGTCCGCTCCTCGTCGGACGTTCGCCGCTGCCGCGGCAGGTTCAGCGTTGCGGCTTGAGGGGCGCTCATCCTTTATCCCGCGCTGCGCTGCGTTTCGGCGTCTCGGCGACCTTGAGGGGCCAAGGGGCCGGCGGACGGCACCAAGGTCGGGACCGGACGCGAACCGGTGATCTGTGACAGAACCTGCTCCACCGTGCCGGAGATCTGCAATCGGCCCTCGTTCATGAGCAGAACGCGGTCGGCATCGGCGAGCAGGCTCACCTTGTGGGTCACGATCACCACCGTCGTCCCGGATTGCTTCAATGCCGCCACGGCCCGCATCAGCGCGGCCTCGCCGAGCTGGTCAAGACTCGCATTCGGCTCGTCAAGCACGACCAAGCTCGGTTCGCCGTAGAGGGCGCGGGCCAGCGCGATGCGCTGACGCTGGCCGCCGGACAACCCGTGTCCTCCCCGCCCGATCACCGTGTTGTATCCCTCCGGCAGGGCCTGGATCAGCGCGTGACAGCCGGCCTTTCGGGCCACCTCGATCACGCGCGCGTCGTCCTCGGCAGCGAACCGTGAAATATTCTGCGCCACCGTGCCGTCGAACAGTTCCACGTCCTGGGGCAGGTAACCGATGTGCTGCCCGAGCGCCTGCTTGTCCCAGTGACGCAAGTCGGAGCCGTCGATGCGTACGGTCCCTTCGCGGGAGGGCCAAACCCCGGTGAGGGTGCGCACGAGCGTGGATTTGCCGGACGCACTCGGACCGATGATCCCCACGAGGCTGCCGGGCTCGAGTCGGAAGCTCACCGCGCTGAGGATCGGCCGCGTCGAACCCGGTGCCGCGACGGAAATATTCTCGGCCTCGATCAAGCCTCGCGGACGCGGCAGCATCAGGCGGCGGGTCTCGGGCTTCGCGACGTCGATGAGCTCCCTCAGCCGCCGAAAACTGGCACGGGCGGCCGTGTAGCCTTTCCAGTTGCCCACGACGGCCTCGATCGGCGCAAGCGTGCGGCCGATGATGATCGAAGCCGCGATCATCGACCCGGCGGAGATCTCGCGGTGGATGGCCAGGTATGCGCCTGTCCCCAGAACCAGGGTCTGCAGGAGCATGCGGACAAACTTCGTCGCGGCGACGATCAGGCCGGCGCGATCGCTTGCGCGCGCCTGAAGGACCAAGACATCATCGTGGTGCCGGCGCCAGCCGCCGCGCAGGGAAGCCAGCATGCCAAGGGCCTGCAACACTTCTCCGTTCCGGAAGATCGTGGCGGCTTGCTGCCCCGCCTGCTGTGAGGCCTGACTGGCGGCGTCGAGCGTCCAACGCGTCGCGACTTCGTTGAGCAACGTCAATCCGAGGATCATTCCGCCACCCACGAGCGCCATCCAGCCGAACCAGGGATGCAGCACGAAGCAGGCGAGCAGAAAGATCGGGATCCACGGCAGGTCGCAGAAGGCCAGCATGCCACTGCCCGTCAGGAACTCGCGCAGGACGTCCACGTCGCGCAGCGCGGTTTCGTGCCGCGCTCCGGGCCGGAGCAGCACGCCGCGATGGGCGGCATCGAAGATCGGATTGGCTATCTCCCGATCGAAGATGACACCGCCGCGCACCAGCAGGCGGGATCGCAGCATGTCCAGGATCGCGTAGACCGCAAGGCCAAACGCCGCGATGACCGTGATCCCGATAAGTGTCGTTTCGCTTCTGCTCGGAATAACGCGGTCGTAAATCTGGAGCATATACAGCGGGGCGACAAACAATAGAAGATTGATAAACAAGCCGAAAATCAAGACCGTTGCCACTACCGGACGGAGCGCGCGCAGGCCACCGGTCAATGCCGACTGCAGAGGATGATCGCCCATACTGCCCTCTTCCCGCAATTGATCGGCGCGATCAGCGGCCCCCAAGCATTGATCCCGTGAGATCTTCGCATCGCAAGCTGCCATGAGCGAAAGCCTGCGCTTTCGGCCGCACGGTGTGATTGTGTACATTTGTGGGCGGTCGCCCAGGAAGATCATACAGCGATCCGGCCACCGGTTCCCTCCTCTTCATGTTGGTCCCCGATATAAGGATGATAGGGCCATTCAGGGGCCTGCCAAGCATCGCCGCGCCGGGGCACGAGGCCAGCTGCCGTGCGTCTGGACAGCGCGGAGCCATCACGGCTATATGGTATTTACTGTATAGGTGCTGCGTGCGGCAGCGCTCGCCCGCAGGAAGGTGGTCCCGTGTACGCGCATTACCAACGCCTGGATTCGGAGGAGGTGCTGGAGCTGCGTCGGGAAGGTGGCCGGTATCTGAAGGAATTGAGAGAAGCGCAGGGATTGTCACAACGACAGCTCGCCGCTCTCGTTGGCGCGGAATACTATACGTTCATCTCGCAGCTCGAAACCGGGCGCGGCCGCATTCCTCCGGATCGGTACCGTGCCTGGGCGGAGGCGCTGGCAATCGAGCCCAGCGAGTTCGTCCGGAACGTGATGCGCTTCTACGATCCGATCACATACGAGATCCTGTTTGGCGATCGCACGCTTCGGGCCAAGAACGACGAAGCTTAGGGCATAGGCCGCCCTTGACGTTCCGATCACGTCGATGAGCAGGCTCTCTCAGGGGGGGGCGGCACGTCGACGATGCCTGCCCAGGCTCAGGACGTGGCGCGAACCGCAACGTGCGTCGTCTGAGATCCGGAGGGAGACGCATCCCGCGACGCCGCGTCGGCAGACGATATTGGCGCACCGATTGCAGCCATCAGCATGCGCAAGCCCTCGATCCAGGCATCGATCTCGGCACGCGAGATACATCCCGAGCGCCTGAATACCTTGCCGGACTCAAGCTTCACCACAAAATCAAACCGTCCATCAGACCTGTCTTCAATCCAGTACGCGACATTCTGTGGCATCGCCGCTGCCCAGTGCTCCTCCCCGCGCGACCATTGGCGTTCCACGAACGGGCCTCAAGGCCTTGCTCCGATCGAGCGTCTCCCCTGACCGGTCCTTTCGTTCGGCACGGTCGGATGCCGAGCGCCCGGGTCTGGCCCGTCCGAGGCTGGGGAAATCCCCCACCACGATGATCCCCGCGGCTCCTGCTCGCCCCCGATTCCGCTCCCCACCGGGCGGCGCCCCGCAAACGCATGGGGCTCGTAGAACGATCCCCCGGTTGCGGGGTTAGATGTTCACTGTACAGTCAGGTGGCTGGTCCTATCTGGATGGGTGAACGCTTGATGACGCACATTTCCGAGCAGGCCCCGCTGCATGGTTCACGGCGGCTCACCGGCACTTCCGGTGAGGCGCTTGGCGGACCGGGGTTCGGCAGGACAGCTGCCGCTATGAGAGGATGGGATTTGACGGATACGTTGATCTGCGAAGGGGCGGCGTCTGATCGGCCGAGCCGGCCTGCCACCCCCGATATGGCCTCACTCCCTGCGGGTGTGCGGGATCACCTCGGCGCTTACCTGCGCGCGGCCTACGAGGCGCTGACAGGAGCGCAAACGCCGCAGCGGCTGCTCGAGCTCGTCGCCCAGCTCGACGCCGTGCTGGAGGGGCAAAGCCGCGAGAGCGCCTTGGTGTTTCGCACCGAGCTGACCAAAGCGCTGCCCGGGCTGCGCGGGTTCGCGCTATCGCTCACCGCCGATGCCTCCCGCGCCGACGACCTGGTGCAGGAAACCGTCCTGCGTGCCTGGGCTCGGCAGGATCTGTTCGTACCGGGCTCGAACCTTAAGGCGTGGCTCTGCACCATCCTGCGCAACCAGTTTTATACCGAGTGCCGCAAGCGGAAGCGCGAGATCGAGGATGTGGACGGCGCTGCCGCAGCTCAACTCACTGCTCCGGCAGCGCAAGAGCACGGGTCCGACCTGCAGACCGTATGGTCACATATCGGCAAGCTGCCTGAGCTCCAACGCGAGGCCTTGCTGCTCGTGGGCGCTCAAGGCCTGACATATGAGGCGGCCGCCGAGGTGATGGGCTGTCAAACCGGGACCGTGAAGAGCCGGGTGAGCCGCGCCCGTGCTCTGCTTGTCGCGGATCTTGCCTGAGAGGGCGCCGCACCGCACGAGCGTTCCGCGGCCGGCTGGGCGGCAGCGCCGGTCCGGCATGCTCAAGCCGCGATGGGCATGCCGAACGCGCGGTGCCGGCGGGCCTCAGCCTGTTCCTCGGCGCGCAGATCCGTCTGCCCAGATGCTGGGCAGACGCGCCCTTCACTGAACTCCCGCAGGTTTGGAAGGGCCAACCGCGGCGGGCATGTCGGTGCAGCAGGCGGCCTGCCGGTCGCTGAACGGTCGTCGTCACCGCGTCGGCAATGCGACGTTCCACACGTGGGGCGGGCCGTGGCGACCCGGAGGTCCCGGATGCGTGCCGCCCGAAGGCACTCGACGCGGAGAACCGCGAGCGCGAGAGGCTCTGGGAAAAGCGTCCGACGCCCGGAGAACGGCCAGGATGGGCCGGGCCCTCGATGGAGAAGGGCTGACCGCAAACCAGAACCGGCTCCGGCTTTGGGCGGGGGCAAGCAGCGGGCAAGCTCACCCCGCCCAGCGAAGATCATTCTCTCACGAAGGCGAGAAGATCGGCATTGAGCACGTCTGCATGCACGGTCAGCATGCCGTGCGGATAGCCGGGATAGGTCTTCAACGTTCCGTTCTTCAGGAGCGTGATCGATTTCAGCGCCGCGTCGGCGATCGGCACGATCTGGTCGTCTTCACCGTGCAGCACCAGGGTCGGTACGGTGATCGCTCTGAGATCCTCGGTCTGATCGGTTTCCGAGAAGGCCTTGATCCCCTCATGATGCGCTTTCGCGCTGCCCATCATGCCTTGCCGCCACCAGTTCTGGATCACCCCCGGAAGGACTTCGGCGCCGTCGCGGTTGAAGCCGTAGAACGGGCCGGCCGGGACGTCGAGGAAGAACTGGGCGCGGTTGGAAGCGAGCGCGTGGCGGAAGCCATCGAACACGGCGCGCGGCAGCCCCTCCGGGTTGGCGTCGGTCTGGATCATCAGAGGCGGGACTGCGCTCACCAGCACCGCCTTGGCGACACGTCCCCGAGGCTCCCCGAACCGGGCGACATAGCGCGCCACCTCGCCGCCCCCCGTGGAGTGGCCGATATGGACCGCATCCCTCAGATCGAGATGCTCCATCACGTCAGCGGCATCGGCCGCGTAGTGGTCCATGTCGTGCCCGTCCGAAACCTGGGCGGACCGGCCATGGCCGCGGCGGTCATGCGCGACGACGCGATAGCCGTTCTGGACGAAGAACAGCATCTGTGCGTCCCAATCGTCCGACGACAGCGGCCAGCCGTGATGGAACACGATCGGCTGCGCGTCCTTCGATCCCCAGTCCTTGTAGAAGATCTCCGTTCCGTCCCGGGTCGTAACGGTGGCCATGGTGTTCCCCGTGCCTGATCCAAATGGCGGCAGCCCTTCTTGCCGGCCGAGCGCGGGATTAGGGCATCGCGCCAGCGCCCGCTTGCACGAATGCGTCACGATTTCACGGCGGCCGCCGCAGCCGAACCGGCCGGCCTCACAATCCCGGCCCCGATGTCGCGTGCGGATCTTGGCTCAGAGGCCGGGCTGACCCGGAGCCGGCCCTAGCACGGCGGCGTCGGAGCGCCGAGAGCGGTGGTCAGGCAATGTTCGAACTGGTCGGCCTCGAACGGCTTCGCGCAATACGCGAAGGCGCCGAGGGCGAGCGCCCGCGCCCGGGTGGATTCGCTCGGATAGGCCGTCATCACCATGACGGGCAGGTGCGGCCGCCGCTCGGCCAGGATCTTGAGGAGTTCGAGCCCGCTCACGCCGGGCATCTGCACATCCGTCACCACGAACTCGATATCGGCCTCGTCGAGCTTGGCGAGGAGCGGCTCTGCACCCGCGAATGCGAGGGCCTCGTATCCGAGCGCCCGGGTGAGACGATCCAGGGCGGAGCGGATCGAGGGATCGTCGTCGACGATGGCGACGACCTGTCTGCGCGCGGCGCGTTCAGCCATGGGCGAAGGGCAGCAAGAAGTGGAATGCGGCGCCGCCATCGGGGCCGGCATCGACCCAGATGTCGCCCCCATGCGCGTCGATCAGGTTCCGGCAGATGGCCAAGCCCATCCCCATTCCACCAACCTTGGTGGAATGGAACGGTTCGAAGATCCGTATCCGCCGGTCGGGTTCGATTCCCGGTCCGGTATCGATCACATCGACCGCGGCGGAGCCGTCGACTCGACGGATCGCGACCGTGATGTCCCTCCGGCCCGGAGACTCCGCCATAGCCTGGGCTGCATTGACCAGCAGATTGACGAAGATCTGCTGGATCTGGATCAGGTCCGCCGGGACCGGCGGGATCCCGTCCTCGGCGGCGAGATGGACCGCAGCGCCGTGGCTGCGGATCTCGCGTTCGACCAGGAGATTGGCGTCCCGCGCAGCCTGCACCAGATCGATCGGGGCGACCATCCGCCCCCTGTTGCCGAGATAGGCGCGCGTCCGCGCCACGACATCCCGGGCGCGGGTCGCCGCGGAGATCACATCGTCGAGCGCCAGCGCCGCTTCGGCCACGTCCGGCCCCGGGCGCCGCAGCCAGCGCAGGGCCGCCTGGGCGTTGGCCACGATGGCCGCGAGCGGCGAGTTGACTTCGTGGGCGATGGAGGCGCTGAGCGCCCCGACCGTGGTGATCCGCGAGGTCCGGGCGAGTTCCGTGTCGGCAGCCGCGAGATGCGCCTGGGCCCGCTTGAACGCCGTGACGTCGAGCGACGTGACGATCACGTCCGAGAACCCCGCGCGCGCGCGCGGCAGGGTCGCGGTGAACAGCACGTCGCGTTGGCGCCCGTCGGCGCACATGATGTGCGCTTCCGAGCGAAAGAAGCGATCGCCGCGGCCGATCGCGACGAGCCATTGCACGAAGGTCTGGTCGGTGTCGGGCAGCAGCCGATCCAGGGAACCGAGATAGGCATCCTTGGCCGTCGCGCCGGTCTCCTCCAGGGTGAAGGCGTTCACGTCCGTGATCATGACCTTGGACCGAAGGGCGCGAAGCTCTTCGGGGCGGCTGGCGAAGTGGCGCTCGATATCGGCGATCCCGGCTTGGCGCAGGGCCATGACGGCCTCGGCCACGGCGGTCCAGTCCTCGCGCCAGATCGAGATGCCGGAGCGCTCGTAGATCGCCTGGAACCCGTCCTCCGCGCTCTGCCGGCCGCGCCGCAGCGCCATGACATGCGCCGCGGCCGCGGCCGCGGCGCAGAGCGCCAAGCCGCCGCCGAGGACCATCACGGCATCGCTCCGGGACGCTGCCAGGACGCCCGCCAGGAACGCCAGGGCGACGGGCAGCCCCACCGCCAGCCCAGCCGCCGCAAGATCCTCCATGCGGATCGCCGCGGGATGGACGGTCGCGGCCTGCATCCAGTCCGGGAGATGATCATCCTCGGCGACGCTTTGGCGCGCCGATTGCGCCAGGCTCGGCCAACGCGAGAAGACCTGCCGCATGCCGCCTCTCCACCTGGGTCCGTCAGACTACCGAGATCGGGCCGGCCCGTCTCCGATACGCCTGTATAATGGCGTGTCCCAACCGTGAATTGCATGTTGCCGGCATGGACTTGCACCGACACGGCATCCTCAAATTCCCGAATGCAGGTCTGCTCGCCTCGTCCCACGATCGCGGCTGGCAGGGCGTGGCTGCCGAACTCCGGTCCCATCCCTCGGGCGACCTGCCGGCGATCGTGCCCACGCAGATGGAGATCACCCTCGCGACGCGGCGCTGTCCCGGCGCGCAGGTCAGCCGCAAAGGCGCCGGCCTGCGCCAGCAGACGGCCGTCGAGCCGGGGACGATCTGGCTGTGCCCGGTCGGCGTCGGCGAGGACGACATCAACATCTCGGCGCCTCTGTCCGAGGTCCTGCACATCTACCTGCCGGAGGACCGCTTCAAGGCCCTGGCGGACCTGTACGGCGACGCCCGCATCCGGGCCGACACGGTGCGCTACCTCGCCGATGTCCAGGATCCGCTCATCCGCCAGATCGGCCTGTCCATCCTGGGTGAACTGGTCCAGGAGAGTTCGGCCGGGCGGATGATGGTGGAGAGTGCCGCGCTGACCCTGACGGCGCGGGTCGCCCAGGCCTACGGGCACGACCGACCGGATTCGGCCGCCCCGTCGACCGAGGAGGGTTCCTGTCCCGACCGGATCCAGCGGGCGATCGCGTTCATTCGCGACAACCTCGAGCGTGACCTCTCGATCACCGAACTCGCCGCCGTGGCCTGCCTGAGCCCGTTCCACTTCGCCCGGATGTTCAAGCGCGTCACCGGACGGACACCCTACGGCTTCGTCAGCGCGGAGCGGCTGGCCTGTGCCTGCCGGCTCCTGGCGGACCGCAAGATCTCGATCCTCGATGTCGCCCTGCGCTCCGGATTCTCAAGTCAGGCCGCCTTCGGGACCGCCTTCAAGCGCGCCAAAGGCTACACTCCATCCGAATATCGCAAGTTGATAGGATGGACAGCGTAGGCAGAATCGCAAGATCGCCATAAACGGCAGCAACATCGATATAAATCTATCGCCACAGTGTACTATATTGTCTTCCTGCGAAGCCAGGAGAGACTGCGATGATCGAAGCGTCCATTGTGCGACCTCATCGAGCGGAGACCGGCCTCGGTCCGTCCCCTGCGCGCGCCCGGGCACGGGGTGGCCGGCCTGTCCGCACCCTGCCGCGGAGATCGGGATCGTGTCTGCAGGACTGGCCGATCCCTTGGCCGGAGGAGACCGGAATCCTGGCTTTCTCCGTCGAGACGTTGGAGGCGCCGCTCGCGATCGCGCGCTGCGACGCGCTGCTCGTGCAAGTCCGGCTGCAAGCCCAGCCGGCGCCTCGACGGGGCGCCGAGTCCGGTGCGGTCGATGATGATCGGGAATCCGGCAACGTCCTGCTGCAGGATCTGCGGCAGGCGACGTCGGTGGCGCCCCTGCCCGGAGCGGTTCATATCGCCCTGCACAGGACGCTGCTCGGGGAGGTCGCCACGTGCCTTCACGCCGGCGGAACCGATCCCCTCGACGCGTTGACGGCGGCTTGCGGCAAGCGGTTGAGCGATGCGACGATCCACGCTCTCGCGCTCAGCGCCTCGGCGACGCTTCATCGGTCGGATCGCGGGGCGACTCTGTTCCGGAACCAGCTGGGCCGGGCGCTGGCGGCGCATCTGCTCGGAACCTACGCGGCCTTGGCGGATGCCGCCAAGCCCGTGCGCGGCGGGCTCGCACCGTGGCAGCTCAAGCGCGCCCAGGACCTGATGCGCACCACCCTGGCCCAGTCGCTGAGCTTGCCCGTCGTCGCGGCAGCCTGCGGTCTCTCGGCGAGCCATTTCGCCCGCGCCTTCCGGTGCTCGACAGGAACCTCACCTCATGCCTGGCTGGTGCGGCAGCGCCTCGCCCGCGCCAAGGATCTCATGCGCGCGCAGGACCTGGCACTGGCCGACATCGCCCTGTCCTGCGGTTTCGCGGATCAGAGCCACTTCACCCGCGTCTTCGCGCGGGAGGAGCATATGAGCCCGGGCCGTTGGCGCCGGTCCATCGAACAAGAGCCGGGCAGGCCCTGAACCGTGCGGAGGCGGCTCTCGGGGCCCGACCAGTGCCGGGGGCGGTCAGGACACCAAACCTGTGCGACATCCACGAGGCCGGGGGGGCGTCACGGTGTAGGCTCGGCGGCCGGAAGCACCGCGGCCACGCCGCCGAGGAGCATCTGGATCTTCGCCGCGATGATATCCTGGACGCTGCAGCCCGGAGGCAGGCGATAGATGAATTCTCTCACGCCAAGGTAGAATATAGACGCGTGGACAGACCAGACCATCTCGATTTCGATATCGAGCACCGGAACTATCTTGAGAGAAGGTCTGCCGAAATGATCTCTCAGCTCTTCGACGACGGCTTCGAAAATACGGTCTCGAAGGAATTTTAGATATCGCGCATTGAAGTCCAGATTTTTAAGGCCGGCGAACATGAAGAGCCTGATCCATTCCGGTGTCAGGATGACCTTGGCATAACTGACGTAGAATCGCGTCAGGCGATCCGCGATCGGGATGCGGCGGTCGCCGATGAGTTCCTCCCAGAACGGGTCCCAGCGCCCGACGAACACATCCTGGTAGACGCGTTCGATGAGGGCCTCCTTGCTGGGGAAGTAGCGGTACAGCAGCGGCTGGGTGATGCCCAATATCGCGGCGAGCTCGCGTGTCTGGCCTTCGAATCCGCGCTCCGCGAAGAACGCAATCGCAGCGGCGGCAATGCTCTTCTCCCGATCGGCAGGCGGCAACCGCCTGCGGGCAGCCGGTGGCGTATCCGCCGCGGCTCCGCGCGGGCTTGGCGCGGCGGTCAGCGGGCCGGCGAGGCTCGGCTTTGATTTGAGCGAACGGACCATCGCGGTTCGTTATCATAGCGGTTTCCTTGATCAAGCGATAAACAACTTGCCCGACGTTCCGTTCAGTCATTCGGCGTCGACGGCCGCAGCCGCGCTTCGCCGAAGCGAATTTATCGCTTGATAAACAGAGTTGACAAAGCGCCTGCGCCTGCGCACTGTTGATCGATCGATAATCAACAATCCGGCTGGACGCGCCGCGCCGGCGATGGGGCGGACCGCCCGATCAGGGAGGACTCGACGTGGGAGTGACCGGAAGCGGGCGCCTGACGCGGCCCAGGGCTGTCGTGATCGGCGGCTCGATGGCAGGGCTCTTCTCGGCCCTGCTCCTGCGGCGAGCCGGCTGGGAGGTCGACGTCTTCGAGCGCGCTGGACGCGAGCTGTCCGGCCGCGGCGCCGGGATCGTGACCCATGCCGAACTGTTCCGCATCCTCCAGGCCGCCGGGATCGACCGGCAGGCGGCCGAACTCGGCGTGTCGGTGGTCGGACGGCGGGTGCTGGGGGCGGACGGCGCGATTATCGGGGACCTGGCGCTTCCCCAGATCCTGACCTCCTGGGGCCATCTCTACGGACTGCTCCGCGATGCGCTCCCCGCTGCGTGCTACCATCACGGCCGCGCGCTCTCCCGGGTGGAGGCGGGACCGGACGCCGCCACGGCCCATTTCGCGGATGGCTCGTCGGCGACGGGCGATCTCCTGATCGGAGCGGATGGGATCTTCTCCGCGGTGCGCGCCCAGTTCTCACCGGAGGCGGTTCCGAACTACGTCGGCTACATCGCCTGGCGCGGCCTCGTGGACGAAGCCGCCCTGACGCCGGAGACCCGCGAGGCGCTCCTCGACCATTTCGCCTTCGCGTTGCCGGACGGCGAGCAGATGCTGGGCTATCCGGTGGCGGGCGCCGGCAACGCGCTGGCGCGCGGCCAGCGCCGCTTCAACTTCGTGTGGTATCGCCCGGCCGCCGACACGGCCCTGCGCGACCTGCTGACCGACATCGACGGCATCGCCCATCCGCTCTCGATCCCCCCGAGCCGGATCCGGCCGGCGATCGTCGCGGCGATGCGGGCGGATGCAAGACGGCTCCTCGCGCCGCAATTCGCCGAGGTCGTCGAGAAGGCCGAGCAACCGTTCATCCAAGCCATCCAGGACCTCGAAACACCCCGCCTGCAGCTCGCCCGGCGCGTCGTCATCCTGGGCGATGCCGCCTTCGTCGCCCGCCCGCATGTGGGCATGGGCGTGACCAAGGCCGCCTCGGATGCGCAGAGCCTCGTGGATGCGCTCGCGGAACATCCCGATGATCGCGACGCGGCCCTGGCGGCCTTCGAGGCGACCCGCCTCCGCTACGGCGCCGCCGTGATCCGCCGTGCCCGGGAACTCGGCGCCTACATGCAGGCCCAGATCCTCACCCCGGAGGAACGCGCCATGGCCGAGCGCCATCGCCGGCCCGAGGCCGTGATGGCGGAGACCGCCGTCGCCACCGGCATCGCGGCTTGATCCGAGGCCTCAGCAGAGGGGGACGCAGTGAACAGCGCACGCATCTCGAGCCACCCAACCTTCCGCCGGCTGTGCTTCGAGCGGAACTGCCTGGGCCTGTCCCTGGCGGTGGTCATGGCGACCGCCTACTTCGCCTACATCCTCACGGTCGCCTTCCGCCCCGACCTCCTCGGCACACCGATCGAGGACAGGGACGGCGCGATCCTGACCTGGGGCCTCGCCGTCGGCGTCGCGCTCCTCGGCCTGGGCTTCGTGCTCACGCTCATCTACGTGCTCGTCGCCAACACGCGCCTCGACGGCCTCAGCCGGCGCCTGCGGGAGGATCTCCGATGACCGCCGCGCGCGTCCTGCTTGCCGCTGCGGCGGTCCTTCTCGCCGACGGCGCCCGCGCCGACGCCCTGACGGGACCGGTGACGCGCCAGCCGCTCAATCCGATGGCGATCGCGATGTTCCTCGGCTTCGTCGCGGTCACCCTCGTCGTCACGGTCCGGGCCGCGCGCAGCGGCACCAGGACGGCGCGCGACTATTACGCGGCCGGCGGTGGGCTCAGCGGTTTCCAGAACGGGTTGGCCATCGCGGGCGATTACACCTCCGCGGCCACCTTCCTGGGCGTGACGGCGCTGATCTATACGTCGGGCTATGACGGGATGATCTACGCGGTCGGCTTCCTGGTCGGCTTTCCGATGATCCTGTTCCTGATCGCCGAGCCCCTGCGCAATCTCGGTCGCTACACCTTCGCCGACGTGGCGGCCTACAGGCTGTCCGAAGTCCCGGTGCGCCTCGTCGCGGGCCTCAACACCCTCGTCATCGTGCTGTTCTACCTGATCGCCCAGATGGTCGGGGCCGGCAAGCTGATCGAGCTGCTCTTCGGGCTGCCCTACATGGCGGCGGTGGTGCTCGTCGGCGTGCTGATGATGGCCTACGTCGTCTTCGGTGGCATGCGTGCGACGACCTGGGTCCAGATCATCAAGGCAGTCCTGCTGCTTTCGGGATCCGTCCTGATGTCGACGCTGATCCTGGCCCGCTTCGGCTTCAGCCTGGAGCAGCTGTTCGCCCGCGCGGTCGCTCTCCATCCGAAGAAGCTCGCCATCATGGCGCCGGGGGGACTGGTCCGGGATCCGGTCTCGGCGATGTCGCTCGGGCTCGCGCTGATCTTCGGCACGGCCGGGCTGCCGCATATCCTGATGCGCTTCTTCACCGTGGCCGACGCCCGTCAGGCGCGGTTCTCGATCCTCGTCGCCACGGGATTCATCACGATCTTCTACACGCTGCTGTTCGTCCTCGGCTTCGGCGCCATCGCGCTGGTGCAGGGCGACCCCGCCTACGCGGACGCGGCCGGCGGCGTCATCGGCGGCACCAACATGGTCGCGCTTCATCTGGCGGACAAGCTCGGCGGCTCCCTGCTGCTCGGCTTCATCTCGGCGGTGGCCTTCGCGACGATCCTGGCCGTGGTCTCGGGGCTGACGATCGCGGGGGCCTCGGCGGCGAGCCACGATCTCTATGCCCGCGCCCTGCGCCGGGGCCGCGCCACCGAGCGGAGGGAAATCCAGGTCTCGAAGGCCGCCGCAATCGGCATCAGCCTGGTCGCGATGGGGCTCGGCATCCTGTTCGAGAACCAGAACATCGCCTTCATGGTCGGGCTCGTCTTCGCCATCGCGGCGAGCGCGAATTTCCCTGTGATCCTCCTCTCGGTGGCGTGGCGGGACCTGACAACCCGCGGGGCGGTCACGGGATCGCTCGCGGGTCTCACCAGCGCCCTCGTCCTCGTCGCGCTGAGCCCCGGCGTCTGGACCGCGACCCTGAAGCTCGGCGCCGCCCCGTTCCCCTACGACAACCCGGCCCTGTTCTCGATGCCCCTGGCCTTCCTGACCTCCTGGGCGGTGTCGCGGCTGGACCGGAGCGAGGCCGCCGTCTCGGTCCGCGCGGCCTACGCGGCCCAGCACGTGACGGCGCAGACCGGCTTCGACCGGCCCACCGCACCGGCAATCCACTGAACCGACGAGGACACGGATCGTGACGCAGCAGACTTGGACCTGGCCGACGCCCCCGCGCGACTGGCCGCAGGACCTGCGCGAGGATTTCGCCGCCGGGTCCGGACGCGGGCAGGTCGGCAGCCGCCTCGTCTCGGAGACGGACCGCGTCCGGGTCTGGTCGCTCAGCCTGAAGCCGGGCGAGCGGATCGGATTCCACACGCATGTGCTCGACTACTTCTGGACCGCGGTCACGGGAGGGCGCGCCCGCTCGCATTATGCGGATGGCCGGATCAACGAAGTCGCTTATGAGCCGGGCGACACCCAGCATCATACCTTTCCGGCCGGCGCGTTCATGATCCACGACCTCGAGAATATCGGCCCGACCGAACTCAGCTTCACGACCGTCGAGTTCCTCGACAGCGCGAACGCACCGCTTCCCTTGACCGGCCGATGACGTCCGCCTCGGCCGTCCGGCTCAGCGAGGGCAGCCCCGTGACCGACCGGATCGTGTCGCCGCGCACGAAGCTTGCTGTGAACGCCGGTGCGGTCCCGCAGCACGGGAACCGCCTGGGCTCCTCCCGGTCCGGGCACGTTTGGCGTTGCGGGTGACATGCCGGAAGCAACCGTCCACATCGTCGACGACGATCCGGCCCTGCGCAGCGCGCTGACGCGCCTGTGCCGGTCGGCCGGTCTCGCGGCGGTCGCCCATCGGGATCCGACCTCGCTGCCGATCACCCGGACGCGCGAGGCGCCGGAATGCATCCTGCTGGACGTGCGCCTGACCGATCAGAACGGCCTGACGGTCCAGGAGACCCTGCGCGATGCCGGCTGCACCGTCCCGATCATCTTCCTCACCGGATACGGAACCATTCCCATGACCGTGCGGGCCATGCGCGGCGGTGCGGTCGAATTCCTGACCAAGCCGGTCAGCGATACGGTCCTGCTCGAGGCCATCCATCGCGCGCTGGACATGGATGCGGCCACCCTGCGCGCCGGCCGCCTTCAGGACGAGCTGTCCAGGCGTCTCGAAGCCCTGACGGCACGGGAAGGCGACGTGCTGCGCTGTGCGATCGGCGGCCTGATGAACAAGCAGATCGCTGCCGAGCTCGGGATCACGGAGATCACCGCCAAGGTCCACAAGCGCCGCATGATGGAGAAGATGGGGGCCCGCTCGCTCGCGGACCTCGTGCTGATGGCGCATCAACTCGGGATCGAGGCGACGCGGCAGCGTTGATCGGATCGGTCGGTCCCGGTCTTTGCCGGACCCGGCGGGGTGAGGCCGCGATCCGGGCCATCCGTCTCCACCGTTGCCGGCATGAGCCTCATCGCGCTCGCCGCCACATCCCGGCAAGCTGGAGGGCGGTCGCGGCCGCGGCGAGCGACACGCCCAGGCCCGAGACCGCCAGCCAGCCGCCCGCCTGCCAGGCGGCGGTGGCCGCGGCCGAGCCGGCCGCCCCGCCGAGGAACATGGCGCCCATCAGGATCGTGTTGAGACGGCCCCGGGCCTCTGGCCTGAGGGCGAAGATCAGGTGCTGGTTCGAGACGAGCGCGCTCTGCATGCCGAAATCGAGCAGGACCACGCCGATCACCAACCCCGCGAGTGCGTTCCAGCCTCCCAGGACAAGCCAGGAGATCAGGGTCACCACCGCGCCGATCGCCACCACCGCGTGAGGACCCCGCCGGTCCGCGACGCGACCCGCGATCGGGGCGGCGAAGATGCCGACCGCGCCTACGATGCCGAACAGGCCCGCAATATCGGCGCCGAGGCCGAAGCGCGGCTCCTGCAGGCGGAACGCCAGGATCGTCCAGAACACCGTGAAGGCGGCGAAGATCAGCGCCTGGGTCACGGCTGCGAGGCGAAGCGCCGGCAGGTCGCGCCAGAGATGAATGAGCGAGCGCATCAGCGCGCCGTAGGGCAGAGACTGAGCGGGACGGCTCACCGGGAGGCTGACCGCCATCAGCCCTCCGGCTCCCAGGGCCATCGGCACCCCCAGCCAGAACATCGCCCGCCAACCGCCATGGGTCGCCACGAACCCGGCCAGCGTTCGGCTCAGCAGGATCCCGGTGAGGATCCCGGACAGGACCGTGCCGACGGTGGCCCCCCGGCGCTCGGGCGCGGCGAGGTGGGCGGCGAGCGGGACGATCTGCTGTGCGACGGTGGCGGACAGGCCGACCAGTAGCGAGGCCACGACGACCAGCGCGGCGTTGGGCGCCAAGGCCGTGAGGAGGAGCGCGACGGCGAGCATCACGAACTGGCCGACGATGAGCGCACGGCGTTCGACGAGGTCGCCCAGCGGCACCAGCAGGAAAAGTCCCAGCGCGTAGCCGAACTGCGTCGCGGTGGGCACAAGCCCGGTGAGGCCACCGGGCAGATCCGCCTCCATGATGCTCAGCATCGGCTGATTGTAATAGATGTTGGCGACCGCGATGCCGGCTGCGCCCGCCATCGCGAATGTGAGCCCGCGCCGGAGGAGAGCCGGCTCCCGGATCTCCAGAGATTCTTGCGTGATCATCGCCCTCTCCCAACAAGCCCGGCGCGGGTGCTCCCGGCAGGCGGGAGCGGGTGCGCGCCGGCGGAACGCGGTACCGGACGCTCAGCCCACACCCGGATCGAGGAAGCGGTGGATCGCCTGGACCACGACCGACCCCTCCCCGACTCCGGAGGCCACCCGCTTGACCGAGCCCGCGCGCACGTCACCGACCGCGTAGATGCCGGGTGTCGTGGTGGCGAAGGGCGACGACAGGGCCTGCCCGTCCGCATCCTGGCCGGTCGACACGAAGCCGCCCTTGTCGAGCGGCAGGCAGCCGCACAGCCACTCGGTGTTGGGCGCGGCGCCGATCATCACGAACAGAGCGCCGAGCGCGTGCGCCTGAACGTCACCGGTTCTGGTGTCGCGCCACGCGACACGACGCAGGAACGCGTCGCCCGCGAGGGCCGTGACTTCCGTGAACGGGTGCACGGTGATCTTCGGCGACGTGGCGATCCGCCGGACGAGGTAATCCGACATCGTCGCCCGCAGACCGGGCCCGCGCACCAGCACATGGACGTGGGCGGCGGTCGCGGACAGGAACATCGCCGCCTGCCCGGCGGAATTGCCGCCTCCGACGACCGCGACCGCCTGCTGCTCGCACAGCCGCGCCTCCGTCCCGGTCGCCGCGTAATAGATGCCCTGCCCTTCGAACCTTTCGTAATCCGGGAGGTCGAGCTTGCGGTAGCGCGCGCCCGTCGCGACCACGATCGCCCGGGCCCGGACGGACCGACCGTCCTCCAGGGCGATGCGATACGGCCGATCCGTGCAATCGAGGCGGCAGGCGGCCCGCGAGATCGCGAGATGGGCGCCGAATTTCTGCGCCTGGATCTGGGCCCGTCCGGCGAGCGCCTGCCCCGAGATCCCGGTCGGGAAGCCCAGGTAATTCTCGATCTTCGAGGACGTCCCGGCCTGGCCGCCGGGCGCCTCCTGCTCGATCACGATGGTCGAGAGGCCCTCCGAGGCCGCGTAGACCGCGGCAGCGAGGCCGGCAGGCCCCGCCCCCACGACCGCGACGTCGAAGACCCGGTCCTCGTCGAGGGGCTCGGTGAGGCCGATCCGGTCGGCAAGCTCCCAGGTGGACGGATTGCGCAGGACGACCGGGCCGGGCGCGACGACCGAGGGCAGATCGGCCTCGCCAAGTCCGAAGCGGCGCATCATCTCCGGCGCGTCCGCGTCGAGATCGGTGGCGACGGCTCGATGCGGATAGGCGTTGCGCGTCATGAAGCGCTGCAGGCGCAGGGTCTCCGCGCAGTGGCTCGGTCCGATCAGCACCACGCCGCCATGCTGGTGCCGCACGAAGCCCAGGCGGCGCAGGATGAAGGCCCGCATCACGATCTCGGAGAGGTCCGGCTCGGCCGCCAGCATCCGCCGGAACTCCAGGCGCGGGACGCGGATCAGCCGGGTATCCGTCCGGGCCTGGCTGCTGACGAGGGATTCCCGCCCGTTCAGGAAGTTCGTCTCGCCGGTGAACTGCCCCGCATGATGGACCGTGAAGACGTGCCGCTCGCGATCCGGCCCCTCGTCGAACGTCTCCACTTCGCCATCGAGCAGCAGGAAGAAGTCGGCGGCGCGATCGCCGCGCCGGTAGAGGAACGTGCCGGCCGGCACCGTTTCCTCCGTGCCGTACTGGGCGATGCGCGCGATCATGCCCGCGTCGAGGAGCGGGAAGGTCTGAGCCTCCCGCAGATAGGGATCGGTCTGGTCGAGGGGCGAGGACATCGCGGCATCGCCGAGCATCTGGACCATCGGAGATCTCACTTCGTTCAGCGGGCCGGCTTCGGGATCGTCCCGCCGCCGGGAGCATGGGACGGGGGCGGCGCCCCGGCCGCGACGCTCACGGTCGCGGTCAGGCCGGCGGCGAGCGTCACGTCGTCCGGCACGGCATCGAGCGTGACGCGGACCGGGATCCGCTGGGCGAGCCGGACCCAGGTGAAGACGGGATTGACCGAGGGCAGGCCGGCGACGCCGGGTGTCGCATTCGGGTCCATGATGCCGCCGGCGAGGCTCTGGACGCGGCCGTTCAGCACCCGGTCCGGGTAGCCCATCAGCACGATCCGGGCCGCGTCGCCGACCCGGATGCGACGCAGCTGCGTTTCCTCGAAATAGCCCGCGACCCAGTAGCTGTCGGAATTGATGAGCGTCATCGCGGCTTGGCCGGCGATCGCGTAGGTGCCGGCCTGCAGGAGGAGGTTGGTCACGGCGCCGTTGACGGGCGAGCGCACCTCCACGCGCGAGAGGTTGAGTTCGGCGTTCTCCAGATCGGCGACGGCGCCCTGGTAGGCGGCCTCGGCCGCGTCGGCGTTGCTCTGGTAGGTCTGACGCACCTCGGCGCTGACGGCGAGGTCGTCGAGCCTGTTGCGGCGGTCCGCCTCGGCCCGGGCATTGGCGACCTGCGCGGCGGCCCGGGCCACGGCGGCCTGCGCGCGCTTGACCGCGATCCGGTAGTCGCGCGGATCGATCCGGAACAGCACGTCGCCCTTGCGGACCGTCTGGTTGTCGGTGACGAGGACCTCGGTGACCTGGCCGGATATCTCGGCCGCGACCTGCGCCGTGTAGACGCGCACGCTGCCGTCCCGGGTCCAGGGCGTGTCGACGTAATAGGCCCAGGCGAGCCAGGCGAGGAGCCCGGCGCCCGCCAGCACCGTCGCGACCGCGAAGAGGCCGAAGACCGACGGGGCGGCGGGACGGGGCAGCGGCGTCGGCGGCTGCACCCGCGCCGGCGGCGCACTGCCTTGCTGGAGGCTTGGCATCACTCACAGACGCCCGAGCATGAGGACGAGCCCCGACAGGGTCACGGTGAAGCAGGCGAGTTCGGTTAGCGGCGAACGCGACCAAGGCCGGGTCGCCGGGACCCGGCGCAAGGTGACGACGGCGGCGGCGGTCACGCAGACGGCGATCAGCACGCAGGGTGCGAAGGGCGCCACGAAAACCCCCAGGATGTCGATCTCGCGCAGCGGCATCATGGGGCGGTCCTCCAGATCCGCCCGGGGAGCACCACCTCGAAAGCCGCAACCGCGAAGGCGATGCCGACGAAGACCGCCAGGCTCTGGTTCAGCGAGCCGATGAGGTCGTACTGCATCGGGTTCATCGGATCGACCGCGGTCAGGAACGACAGGTTGTAGCCGATCGCCGCCCCGGTCGTGCGCAGATCCGTGACCGCGACCGCGCCGACGAAGAGGAAGGGAAACAGAACGACGGCGAGGATCTCGAAGGCGGCCGGCGTGCCGAGGAGGTAGTACTTCGCGCCCAGCCCGGCGATCTGGCCGACGCCGACGCCCCAGAGATAGGCGCGCGCACGCCGGTCGGAATCCGGCATCGTGGCGAAGATGATCGACACGACCCCCGCGAAGGCGACGAAAAGGCCGCCGGTCGGCCAAGCGGTCGCGATCCAGATCGCCCAGGCGGCCCCGACGACCAGGCTGGTTCGAAGCGCGTTGGCGGCGACCACGTCGGAACTCGGCATCGCCGCGACTGAAGTTGCGGGCGGAGGACCCTGGCCGATCTCGGCAAGCGCGCTCGCCGCGTAGACGCAGCCGATCCCGAGCGAGATCTCGGCACCGCGCGCCAAAGCCGTTCCGAACACCGACAGGGGCGCATCGGAACTCAGGACGACGATCAGGCCCGCGGTCAGGCCGCCCAGGGCGGCCCCGTAGGAGGCGAGACCCGGAAGGCTCCCCCCGACATAGGCGCTGAGCCCGAACCACAGGGCCAGATACAGCCCCAGGGCGCTCGGCGCCTGAGCGAACGCCGCGATCCCGACCACGCCGGCGACGAGCCCCAGCACGGTGCCGATCATCCGCCATGCCCCTTTCCGGGCGACCAGGCCGCGGGTGGGCAAGGCCAGCGACATCACCGTCCAGGCAGCCCAGCGCGGCGTGTCGAGCTGAAGCCACATGGCCAGCCAGAGCGCCGTCAGGGCGGCCAGCGTCGTCCGGATTCCGAACGGCACGCCGGTGGCCGCGAGACGCCTCAGACCGTGGGACAGGTGGTCGATCAAGGAACGCGTCATCGCTGAGGGACGCTCCCGGCCGACGCGGCGTCCGGCCGGGCTTCGGGCTGGTCGGGCGGCGTTGCCCGGCCGAGTCACGGTCAGGCTCCCGGGATCAGAAAGCCCCGCTGGCGCGTCAGCGCCTCGGCCACGGGACGTGGCACCCCCAGGTTGGTCGCCAGCACGTCCGGCGGATTCGAGCCGAGCCAGGCCGAGAGATCGTTGGCCTGGTAATGCCCGTTGTTGAAGCCGACGAGCACCCTGAGGATGCCGGGCCCCGTATTCCGGATGTAGTGTCCCGATCCCATCGGGGCGTAGCCGACATCGCCCGCGTCGAAGGTCTCGACGACGACGTGACCTTCCGCCAGGAACACGGCCATCTCGGCTGAGCCTTCGAGATAATATTGCCATTCGTCGGCGTTCGGGTGCCAGTGCAGCTCCCGCATCGCCCCCGGCTCGATCTCGAGCACGGATCCCGCCATCGTGGTCGAGAGCGGGAATTCGTCGACCGTGACGGTGCGCTGGGTGCCGCCTCCGGGGACGCGCCGCGGTTCCTGGGCGTGGAGCGGGTAGCGGTGACGTGAGGTCAGTTCCGGCCGCGCCCGGGGCGCCGCATCGGGCGACCGGTCATCCGGCACAGGGCCCAGAGCGAAATACGCCTCGCCATGGGGCAAACCGGCTCGATCCGCCGGGCTGAGGCCGAGATTCTGCGCCAAGGCGGCCGCGGGCGTATGCGCCAACCAATCCGTGACGCTGAAGGTGTGATCTTCGGAGAAGTCGCCGTTGTCGAAGATGAGGATGAAGTGGCACTCATCCGGTCCGAGCCCCTGGATCGAGTGCCCCCAGCCGCGGGGGAAATACCAGACGTCGCCGGGGCCGAACGTGTCGATCGCCGAGCCGCCATCGGGGTCCAGGATGGTCGTGCGGCAGGACCCCGAAACGACATAGGCCCATTCGGCAGCGTTGGCGTGCCAGTGCATCTCCCGCATGCCGCCGGGCGCGAGCCGCATGGACACGCCGGCAAGACCCTGACTGGCCGGAAACTGTTTCACCGAGACGCCCCGGGTGACGCCTCCGGGGCCGAGGCGAGGCGGCTGCTCCTCGAGGCGGTAGCGGAACGACAGATCCGTGGTGGTCACCGTGCAATCCTCGTTGCAAGAGAAGCGTTGCGGCCCGAGGGGCGCTCAGAGCGATGCGCCGCGTCACGCCCGACAGCGGTGAAACGGCCGCGCGGTGCCCGGGCGGGTCGGAGGCCCCACGCATCACCGGCGCGCGCCAAAATCCCGGGCTCGACGATCTTTGGTCGTTGTCGGAATTGAAGCCTGGCGAATTCAGTAATATCGCGGGATCGGACCATCTTGAGGCGTGGTGTCGCCTTCGAGATCGATCATGACCGCGTCGACATAGCACCAGCCCCAACCTTCCGGCGGATCGTATCCTTCGATGATGGGATGTTCGGTTGCGTGGAAATGCGCTGTCGCATGGCGCATGGGCGACTGATCACAGCAGCCCACGTGACCGCACGTTCGGCAGACACGCAGGTGAAACCATGCGCTGCCGATCCGGAGACAATCCTCACAGCCGCGCGCACTCGGCGTCACCCTCTGGATGCCTGCAACGTGCCTGCACACTGGCGCCACCCGGCGTCTCCCTGCTTGATCGGCCGCGATGCTGGATCGCGCCGGAGGCGCGTGATCCGCACGCAGCCTCACCCAAGAGACCGCGATCGCACCGACGCATCTTGTCGAAAGCGGCGGCCATTTGGACGATCGGATCGATTCCATCGGCATCGGCATGAGATCGTCAGGTGATGGTGGCCGAGTGACGTGGCACGAATGTTCCAAAAGGATAGGATCCATCAATATTCCTGAATCTGCTTACTTCAGTCCATGTAGCATCCACCTGTGCGTCGCTCCGGAATGCTCGCGGCGCCCACGTGGCCGGACTCCGTCGCCCGGACGGGGCGATCTTCAGGGATCATGGACGATGAAGTCACTTCTCCTCGGCGCCACCATGCTCGTCGGGTTTCTGGTCGCCTCAGCCGCTCCGAGCCTCGCGGCCGGCGATGGCCTGGATCGGGACGCGGCCGCACAGGGCAACGGCCATTTCGCCGGCATGCACCGTGGCGCGCGGATCACCTCGCGGTACGGAGTGATGCGTCCGCGTCGCCACCATCGGCACCACCGTCGCTGAGGCGTTCGGACAGGCCCGCGCCTCGCATGATCCGCGGGATCGCCCCCGAGCTGCGCGGCGGCGCGATCGGGGCGCCCGGCCTTCGGCTCCGGATTGCGGGAGCCGGATGCCGCGCGAAGCGGGATCGGTCGGCATGCCCGACCGCCTGTTCCGGCGCATCGCACGCGTCTCGTCCCTGATCGCCGCTTCGGACGCTTCTGAAGTCCGCGCCCGCCTCCAGCCCGAGGACCCCGATGGCCAAGGCCAAGATCCGCGCCTACACCAATCCTGCCGGCGGCTGGGGCGCGCTGGAGGCGACCGGCAAGGCGCTCGTCGAACAGGAGATTGCGGTGCGCGGAGCGGCGACGCTCCTGCGCATGAACCAGCCCTCGGGCTTCGATTGCCCGGGCTGCGCCTGGCCCGACCCCAAGAAGCCCGGCCCGTTCGAATTCTGCGAGAACGGGGCCAAGGCCATGGCCTGGGAGGCGACCGCCAAGCGCTGCACCCCGGACTTCTTCGCCGCCCACACGGTCTCCGAACTGGCGACGTGGAGCGACTACGACCTGGAGATGGTCGGTCGCATCACGCACCCGATGCGCTACGAGGCGGCCAGCGACAGGTATGTCCCGATCGCCTGGGCGGATGCCTTCGCGCGGATCGGGACGATCCTGCGCGACGGCACGGATCCGGATCAGGTCGAGTTCTACACGTCCGGGCGCGCCTCCAACGAGGCCGCCTTCCTGTTCCAGCTCCTCGGACGGGCCTACGGGACCAACAACTTCCCCGATTGCTCGAACATGTGCCACGAGGCGACCAGTGTGGGTCTCCCGCAGAGCATCGGCGTCGGCAAGGGCACGGTTCTCCTGGAGGATTTCGATCGCGCCGACGCGATCCTGATCTTCGGTCAGAATCCGGGGACCAACAGCCCGCGGATGATGACGAGCCTGCGCGACGCCGCGCGGCGGGGCGCGGCGATCCTGAGCTTCAATCCGTTCCGGGAGCGGGCCTTGGAGCGCTTCCAGGCGCCGCAGAATCCCGTCGAGATGGCGTCGCTGACCTCGACGCCGATCGCTTCGCGCATCTTCCAGGTCCGGGTCGGGGGCGATGCGGCCGCCCTCAAGGGGATCATGAAGGCCTGCATCGCGATGGACGATGCGGCCATCGCCGCCGACACGGGGCGCGTGCTCGATGCGGACTTCATCGCGGGCCACACGCGCGGCTTCGAGGCCCTCGCGGCCGACCTTCGCGCGACACCCTGGGCGGCGATCGAGCGCCGGTCCGGTCTCAGCCGGGCGGACCTCGAATCCGCGGCACGGACCTACGTGGCGGCGGAGAACGCCATCCTGGTCTGGGGGATGGGGATCACCCAGCATCGCCGCGGCACCGAGAATGTCCGCCTGATCAGCAACCTCGCGCTCCTGCGGGGCAATGTCGGGCGGCCGGGCGCGGGCCTGTGCCCGGTGCGCGGGCATTCCAACGTTCAGGGCAACCGAACCGTCGGCATCACCGAGAAGCCGACGCCGGACATGCTCGACCGGATGCGGGACGTCTTCGGCTTCGAGCCGCCCCGGGCCCATGGCCACGACGTGGTCACGGCCCTCGGCGCGATGCTGCGGGGCCAGGCGCGAGCCTTCATCGCCCTCGGCGGAAACTTCGCCGCCGCCGTGCCGGACACCGAAGCCGTCCAGCGGGCGATGCGGACGCTCGACCTGACGGTGGCGATCAACACCAAGCTGAACCGGGGCCAGCTGGTCCACGGCCGGGAAGCCTACATCCTGCCCTGCCTCGCCCGCAGCGAGGTCGACCACCAGGCGACGGGCCCGCAATCGATCACCGTCGAGGACTCGATGTCGATGGTGCATGCCTCGGCCGGCCGCAACCTGCCGGCCTCCGAGCACCTGCTGAGCGAGACCGCGATCGTGGCCGGCATCGCGCGGGCGACGCTCGGACCGGGCTCGGCCGTTCCCTGGGAGGACTTCACCGCGGATTACGACCGGATCCGCGACGCGATCGAGCGCGTCTTCCCGATCTTCCAGGGCTTCAACGCGCGGATCCGCGTGCCCGGCGGCTTCCACCTCACCTCGCTGGCGCGCGAGCGGATCTGGGCGACGCCGTCCGGCCGGGCCGAGTTCGCGGTCTTCGAAGGCCTGGACGAGGACGAATACGCGGGTGACCCCGGTGCGCTCTGGCTCACGACGATGCGCAGCCACGATCAGTACAACACGACGCTCTACAGCCTGTCCGACCGGTACCGGGGCGTCTTCGGCGGCCGCATGGTGGTCTTCCTGAGCGAGGCCGAGATGGCCCGGCAGGGCGTGCGGGCCGGCGACCGCGTCGCCCTCCACACCCTCGCGCAGGACGGAATCGCCCGCTCGGTCGAGGGCTTCCAGGTCGTGCCCTACGCGCTGCCCGACGGGTGCGTCGGCGCCTATTACCCCGAAGCCAATCCCCTGGTCCCCCTCGGCCTGCACGATCCGCAGAGCCACACCCCCTCCTACAAGGCGATTCCGGTCCGGATGCGCCGCCTCGGAACGGGAGCCTGAGCATGGACGCCCTCACGCTCTCCCGGATCCAGTTCGCCTTCACGATCGGCTTCCACATCCTGTGGCCGGCCTTCACGATCGGCATCGCCTCGTTCGTCGCGTTCCTGAGCTTCCGGTGGTGGCGCACGGACGATCCGGTCTACGGCGCACTGATGCGGTTCTGGATCCGCATCTTCGCGCTGGGCTTCGGCATGGGGGTCGTGACCGGGCTGGTCCTCTCCTACCAGATCGGGACGAACTGGAGCGGGTTCTCCCGGGCCGTCAGCAACGTGCTCGGGCCGTTCTTCATGTACGAGGTCATGACCGCCTTCTTCCTGGAGGCGGGCTTCATCGGCATCGTCATCTTCGGCGAGAACCGCGTCGGGCGCGGCGCGCATTTCTTCGCCTGCCTGATGGTCGCCACCGGGACCCTGTTCAGCGCCAGCTGGATCCTGGCCTCCAACAGCTGGATGCAGACGCCGGCGGGCTACACGCTCGATGCCGACGGCCTGTTCCATGTGGCCGATTGGTGGGCGGCGTTCTTCAACCCGTCCTTTCCCTATCGCTTCCTGCACATGGTCTGCGCCAGCTACATCACGGGCAGCTTCGTGGTCGCGGGGGTCTCGGCCTACCACCTCTGGCGGCGCCAGCACGTCGCGGTCGCCCGCAAGGGCTTCTCCCTGGCGATGGGCGCGGCCCTCGTGCTCGTCCCGCTGCAGCTCGTCATCGGCGACGCGCACGGTCGCAACACCATGCGCCACCAGCCAACCAAGCTCGCCGCCATGGAGGGGCTCTGGGAGTCCGGCTCGGGCGTCCCGGCGACGCTGATCGCGTGGCCGGACATGGCAGCCGAGCGCAACCTCTTCGAGATCGCGATCCCGCACGCCGCGAGCCTCTACCTGACGCATAGCTGGAACGGCTACGTGCAGGGGCTCAAGGCCGTCCCGGCCGCCGACCGGCCCTACGTGCCGCTGGTGTTCTTCGCCTTCCGCATCATGGTCGGCGTCGGCCTCGTGCTCCTGATCCTGGCCGTCATCGGAGGCGTGCTCCGCTGGCGCGGCGGCCTGTTCACCACCCGCTGGTTCCAACTCGCCGCCATGGCGGCGACCCCGCTGGGCTTCATCGCGGTGATCGCTGGCTGGACCGTGACCGAGACCGGGCGGCAGCCCTACGTGGTCTACGGACATCTGCGCACGGCCGACGCCGTCGCGCCGCTCGCGCCCGGGGCCGTGCTGACCTCGCTGCTGATGTTCGCGCTGGTCTACAACCTGCTGCTCCTGGCCTTCTTCTGGTACGGCGCGCGCATCGTCATCCGCGGACCGGCCGCGATCGCGGACCTGCATCCGAACGCGGTGCGCCCCGGCCTCGAACAGGCCGGAACCGCGGTCCTGGGCCGGGCGCCCTGCTACACCACGCCGATCGCGGCCGGGGAATGACGATGGATTTACCCCTGATCTTCGCCCTCGTCGCGGCCTTCGCCATCGCGATCTACGTGCTCGCCGACGGTTTCGACCTCGGCATCGGCATCCTGTTCCTGCTCGCACCGCGCGATCGGCACCGGGACCTGATGATGCAGAGCATCGCGCCGATGTGGGACGGCAACGAAACCTGGCTCGTCCTCGGCGGCGCCCTGCTCTGGGCCGCTTTTCCGATCGCCTATTACGTTCTGCTTCCGGCCTTCTACCTGCCGATCATGGCGATGCTGTTCGCCCTGATCCTGCGGGGCATCGCCTTCGAGTTCCGGTTCCAGGCGACGCGCTTCCGGCGCGTCTGGGATTTCGCCTTCGCGGGCGGCTCCCTCCTCGCCGCGCTGGCGCAGGGCCTCGTCCTGGGCGGCTTCATCGGCGGTGTTCCGGTGCATGAGGGCGTCTTCTCCGGAAGCGCGTTCAGCGCCTTCAGCCTGCTGGGCCTGCTCTGCGGCGCCGGCCTCGTCGGCGGTTATGCGCTCCTGGGCGCGGGCTGGCTGATCTGGCGCACCGACGGGGCGGTGCAGGTCTTCGGCCGGGAGGTGGGACGGGCCGCCCTGATCCTCACGGCCACCATGATGACCCTGGTGAGCGCCTGGACGGCCCTCACCGTTCCCGAGGTCGCGCAGCGCTGGTTTGCATGGCCGCAGCTGCTGCCGCTGGCGCTCCTTCCTGCGGCGGCCGCCGGCGTCTCGGTGCTGATCGGGCGCAGCCTGTGGAGCGGGCGCGAGGCGCGGGTGTTTCAATGGACGATCGTGCTGTTCCTCCTCGGCTTCGCGGGGCTGGTGGTCAGCCTCTGGCCCTACGTCGTGCCCCGCCACGCCACGATCTGGAGCGCCGCGTCCGACGATGCGACCCTGCGCTTCGTCGGGATCGGCGTGCTGATCGTCGTCCCGGTCATCATCGGCTATCTGGGCCATGCCTACTGGGTCTTCCGCGGCAAGACGGTGCTGGAGGCGCACGGGACCGAGGAGGCTCAGCAGGCGGCGCCGTCCGCAGGCCGACGCGCCAGCGCCTCCGAGACCGCCCTGCACCTGTGCTGAGGCGCGCCCTCAGCGTCGCCGGAGGCGAACCCGCATGGACCGCTTCGCTCGCGCGACACGCGTCGCCCCGGCCCTCGCAACCCTGGCCCTGGCAAAAGTGGCGCTCGCAACCCTCGCGCTCGCAGCCCTGATCGACGGCCGGGAGACGGCCCGGGCGGCAGAACGCGACGCTCCGGTCCCGGTCGTCACCGCCAAGGTCGCCCGTGGCGACGTACCGGTCGTCCTCAAGGGGCTCGGGACCGTGCAGGCCTACAACACGGCGACGATACGCAGCCAGGTCACCGGCTTCCTCACAAGCGTGACGTTCGTCGAGGGCAGGTCCGTGGCGGCCGGCTCGGTGCTGGCCACGGTCGATCCCGAGATCTACCGCGCCAAGCTCGATCAGGCCAAGGCGCAGCTGCAGCGGGACCTTGCACGGCTGAGCAACGCCCAGCTCAACCTCGACCGCAACGCGCCGCTGCTGGAGAAGGGATACGCCACGGATCGGCTGGTCGAGGACCAGAAGGCGCAGGTCGCCGAACAGGCGGCCGCGGTCGCCATCGACAAGGCCGCCGTCGCCTACGCGGAGGCGGAGCTCGGCTTCACCACCCTGCGGGCGCCCTTCGACGGCGTGACCGGCATCCGGCTGACGGATGTCGGCAACCTCGTCCGCCCGAGCGATCCCGGCGGGATCGTCGTCGTCGCGCAGCTGCAGCCGATCAGCGTGATCGTCACGGTGGCGGCCGGCGACATTCCCGAAATCCAGGCCGCGCTGACGCGCGGTCCGGTCGCGGCCCAAATATATGACCAGACCGGGACGCGCTTGCTCGACAGCGGCACCCTGCTGCTGATCGACAATCAGGCGCAGACCAAGACCGGCACCGTTCAGCTCAAGGCCAACGTCCCGAATGCGCAGCGTGCGCTTTGGCCCGGCACCTTCGTGGTGGCGGAAATCACCCCCCGCGTCATCAAGGACGCGCTCACGATACCGGTCGATGCCATCCAGCAGAACGACCACGGGACCTTCGTCTACGTGGTCGGCGACGACCGCACGGTGCGCGTCCGGCCGGTCGCCGTCGCGTCGCGGCACAAGGGTCTCGCGCTCATCGGATCCGGGCTCGGCCCAGGCGAGACGGTCGTGACGCAGGGCCAGTACCGCCTGCGGCCCGGAACCGTCGTGGCGGAAGCCGAGCCCGGAGCCGTCTCTCAGACGACGACGCGGGCGCTCGGATTGTTGCCGTGAACCTGTCGGCCCCCTTCATCCGGCGCCCGATCGCCACGGCCCTCCTCATGGTGGCCGTCGTGGCGCTTGGGGTGGCGAGCTACCCCTTGCTGCCCATCGCGGCGTTGCCCAGCATCGACACGCCGATCGTCCAGGTCACGGCGCAGCTTCCGGGCGCATCGCCGCAGATCGTGGCCGATTCCGTGACCACGCAGCTGGAGCGCCAGTTCGGGCAGGTGCCCGGGCTCAGCCAGATGACCTCGAGCAGCGGCGTCGGCTACGCGCAGATCACGCTGCAATTCGATCGCAGCCGGAGCCTCGATGGCGTCTCCACCGACGTCCAGGCCGCGATCAACAATACCCAGGGGCAGCTGCCCGCGAGCCTGCTCGATCCGCCCGTCTCTCGGCGCACGAATCCGGCCGACGCGCCGATCCTGCTGATCGCGGTGCGTTCGGACGTCCTGCCGATCACCACGGTCTCGGATTACGCCGATTCCATCCTGGCGCAGCGGATCGCGCAGATCGCAGGCGTGGGCCAAGTTCTGGTCGGCGGCCTGCAACTGCCGGCGCTGCGCGTCCAGCTCAACCCCGCGCTGATGGCGTCGGAGCAGCTGAGCTTTCCCGAGGTGCGGCGGGCCCTGGCGCGGCTCAGCGTCGAGGAGCCGACCGGGCAGCTCTACGGACGACAGCAGACCTTCGCCCTCACGACGAACGATCAGCTTCTGACCGCCGAAGGCTTCGACGCGGCGATCGTCGCCTATCGCGACGGCGCGCCGATCCGCATCCGTGACATCGGGCGGACCGTGAAGGCGCCGCAGGACGAGACCCTGGCGGGCTGGATCGACGGCAAGCCGACCGTGATCCTCGCCGTGCAGCGGCAGGCCGGGGCCAACGTGGTCGAGACCGTCGCGTCCATCCGTGCGCGGCTCCCGCAGTTGAGGGCGTCCCTGCCGCCGGGCATCGACGTCGCCGTCGTGTCCGACCGGACGACGACGATCGTCGAGAGCCTCGACGACGTGCGGCGCACGCTGCTGCTGACCATCGCCCTCGTCGTCGGCGTCATCGCGGTGTTCCTGCGCACGGTCTGGGCGACCGTCATCCCGGCCCTCTCCGTCCCGATCGCGCTCCTGGGCACGGTGGCGGCGCTGTACCCGCTCGGCTACAGCCTCGATAACCTGTCGCTGATGGGCCTGTCGGTCGCGATCGGCTTCGTGGTCGATGACGCCATCGTGATGGTCGAGACCGTCGTGCGGCACATCGATGAGGGGGCGGGGCCCCTCGAGGCGGCCGTCGCGGGCGCGGCCGAGATCGGCTTCACGGTCCTGTCGATCTCGATCTCGCTGATCGCCGTGTTCATACCCCTCTTCCTCATGGGCGGTGTCGTCGGATCGATGTTCCGGGAATTCGCCGCGACGGTCGCGGTCGCGATCCTGGTCTCCACCGCGGTCTCCCTGACCCTGATCCCGATGCTCTGCGCCAAGCTCCTGCCGCCCCGGCGGCAGGACGCGCCGGGGCGGATCTCACGGGCCGTCGAGCGGATGTTCGACCGGCTCTTCGCCCTGTACGATCGGGGCTTGGCGGTGGTGCTGCGGCATCAGGCCGTGACCCTCTGCGTCATGATCGCCACGATCCTCACGACGCTCGGTCTGTTCGTCGTCATCCCGAAAGGCTTCTTCCCCGAGGAGGACACCGGCCTCATCCTGGGCATTGCGGAAGGGGCCCAGGACAGTTCGCCGGCCGCCATGAAGGCCGCCCAGCAGGCGCTCCTGGCCATCGCGGCCCGGGACCCGGCGGTCGCCAACGCCGTCGGCTTCGTCGGAGCCGGCGGTCCGACCGTCACGGAGAACGACGGACGGGTGTTCATCACGCTGAAGCCCTTCGGCCAGCGCGACGTGAGCGTGTTCCAGGTCATGCGGCGCCTCGACACGGCGCTCGCGTCGGTCCCCGGGATCACCCTCTACATGCAGGCCGCCCAGGACATCACCATCGGCGGCCGCCTCAGCAAGACGCAGTTCCAGTACACGCTCACCGACCTGGATCCGGCCGAGCTGACCGTCTGGGGCTCGCGCCTCGCCGACCGGCTCCGGGCGCTCCCGGTGTTGAGCGGCGTCGCCAGCGACCGGCAATCGGCCGGGCGCACGCTGCGGCTCTCGATCGATCGGGCCACCGCGTCGCGCCTCGGCGTCGATCCCGCCGAGATCGACCAGACGCTCTACGACGCGTTCGGCCAGCGCCACGTGGCCCGGCTCTATACGGCTCTCAACCAGTATTACGTGATCCTGGAGGTCGAACCGTCCTACCAGTTCGGCCCCGAGGCCCTCCGGCGGATCTATGTCCGCTCGCAGAGCGGGACGATGGTGCCGATCGGCGAGATCGCCACGGCCGTGCCGGACGTCACGCCGCTGGCCATCAATCACCAGAACCAGTTCCCGTCGATGACGCTGAGCTTCAACCTCGCCCCCGGCGTCACGATCGGCACGGCCGTCACGGCGGTCGAGGACGCGGCGGCCGCCTTGCGGATGCCGCCCTCCGTGGCGCACGGTTTCGAGGGCAACGCGAAGGCGTTCCGCGCCGCGCTCGGCGGGATGGCGCCCCTGATCCTGCTCGCCCTGTTCGCGATCTACCTGATCCTCGGCATGCTCTACGAGAGCACGATCCATCCGGTCACGATTCTCTCGACGCTGCCCTCCGCGGGGCTCGGCGCCCTCCTGGCGCTGATGGCCTTCGGGCGACCGCTCGACCTGATCGGCCTCATCGGGATCATCCTGCTGATCGGCATCGTCAAGAAGAACGGCATCATGCTGGTCGACGTCGCCCTGGAGGCGGAGCGGAACCGCGGCCTGTCCGCGACGGAAGCGGCCCGCGAGGCGGGGCGCCTGCGTTTCCGGCCGATCCTGATGACGACGCTCTGCGCGCTGCTCGGAGGCCTCCCCCTCCTGCTCGCGACCGGTGCCGGCGCAGAGATCCGCCAGCCGCTCGGCCTTACAATCGTCGGAGGACTGATCGTTTCTCAGCTCCTCACGCTCTACACCACGCCGGTCGTTTACATTTACATGGCCCGCCTCGGCCATCGGCTTCGTCGCGGCAGCACCGGTGAGCGACCGCGCGTGGTCTGACCGCCCCGCGCGGGCGAGCCCGTCCCACAGATCCGGCACAAGGACATCGTCGCGCCGACATGCAGGCCCCCCAGCTCATCGTTCAGCCGGACCACGGGACCGAGCCGGTCGTCGCCTTGATGCGGAGCGCCGAGCGGGAGATCCTGCTCAAGCAATTCACCTTCGACCATCCCCTGCTGATCGACGCCGTCCTGGCCCGGCATGCGGCCGGCGTCACCGTCCGCGTCCTCCTCAATCCGGCCAAAGGCACCGGCGAGCGCATCAACGATCGGACCTTCGCGCGCCTGGAGGAGGCCGGCCTTCCGGTGCGCTGGACATCGCCGCGCTTCCTCGTCACCCACGAGAAGTCGCTGGTCGTCGACGGCGCGCGCGCGATGGTCGCGACGTTCAATTTCATGGAGAAGTACTTCACCAAGACCCGGGATTACGGGATCATCCTGTCCGATCCTGGTCAGGTCGCCGACATACGGGCCTGCTTCGAGGCGGATTGGACCGACGGGACATTTGCGCCAAACGGCGCGTCCGGCCTGTCCTGGAGCCCGGGGAGCGCCCGGGCGATCCTGTGCAACCTGCTCGATGGGGCCAGGCGCAGCATCGATCTCGCCCATCCGAAATTCGCCGAGCCGGTGATCTTCGAGCGGGTTCATGCCGCCCTGAAGCGGGGCGTCCGGGTTCGCCTGCTGTGCGGCGGCAAGCACGGCCTGCACCAGCCCGACCTGATGTACTCCTTCGCCCTGTGGCGGCTGTTCCGCGATGCCGGCGGCCGCCTGCACAAGCAGCGCCAGCTGCGCAGCCACGGCAAGATCGCGATCATCGACGGCGAGCGGGTCTATCTCGGCACCCAGAACCTCGATCAGGCCGCTTTCGATCTGCGGCGCGAACTGGGCGTCGTGATCGGCGAGCCCGCGATCATCGGTGCGATCGCCGCCGTCTTCGAGGCGGACTGGAAGGGTTCGCGACGATACGAGCCGCCCTATCCGATTGCGGCACCGGATGCGGACGAGAGCGCGGAGTTCGAGCCGGATGCCGACCTCCGACACAGCTGAGCCTTTGCCGGCGCCAGACGCCGCGCCGCCCGGCCTCCTGGAACTGTTCTGGCTGTTCAACCGGCTGACCCTGGTCAGCTTCGGCGGCGGCCTCACGGCCTGGGCCCGCAAGTTGATCGTCGAGGACAAGCGCTGGCTCGACGATGCGGAGTTCCTCAGCGCCTATGCGCTGGCGCGGGTGCTGCCCGGCGCCAACCAGGCGAATTTCGCGATCTATGTCGGGCACCGCTTCCGAGGCGTGCCCGGGGCGGCGGCCGCCCTGCTGGGCCTGACGCTCGTGCCGTTCTGGATCGTCGTCGGCCTCGCCTGGGCCTATTTCCGGAGCGGCGCGGTGCCGGCGGTCCAGGATGTCCTGCGCGGCGTCACCGCCGCCGCGGTCGGGCTCGCCCTGTCGGCGGGCCTGAAGGCGGGCGAGGGCTTCGCGCGGCGGCCCGCCGCCCTCGCCTTCATCGCGGCGGCCTTCCTGGGCTCGGTCCTGCTGCATCTGCCGCTGATCGCCGTGCTGGCGATCCTGGCGCCGCCGGCCTTCCTGCTGGCCTGGCGGCATCTGCACCGGCGCGGCGCGGATGGGGCGGGCTCGTGAAGGCCAGCGACCTCATCGCGCTCGCCGCCTTCTTCAGCACGCTGTCGATCCTGTCCATCGGCGGCAGCAACAGCGTTGTGCCGGAGATGTCGCGGCACGCGGTCGGGGAGGCACACTGGCTCACCGGGGCCGCCTTCTCCGACGTCTTCGCGATCTCGCAGGCCGCGCCCGGCCCGAGCAACCTGATCGTCGCGATGATCGGCTACAAGGTCGCGGGGCTCGCGGGGGCCCTGGTCGCGCAGGCGGCCATGATGCTGCCGGCCGGGCTGCTGATGATCGTCGTGGCGCGGCTCTGGCAACGGACCTCAGGCAGCGCATGGCACGTTGCCCTGGAGGCGGCGCTCGGGCCGATCGCCGTCGGGCTGATCCTGGCGAGCGGGTGGACGGTGGCCGAGGGCGCCGGCTTCTCGTCGCGCGGCTACAGCGCCGCGGCGCTCTTCACCCTGCTGTTCTGGCGCACGGCCCTCAATCCGCTGCCCATCCTCGCGATTGCCGGCCTCCTGGGTTGGTTCGGCGTGATCTGAGCCGCGCGCCGGCGGACCGATTCCGGGTGGATGGGCTGCGGCGGCGCTCCGAGCGGGCTTCCCATCGAGCGCGCGTGTCCGAACGGGCACGAATGCGCAATTCGCAATCCAAACCAACAAGAATGCCGCCCTGCGCGCGAGGCAGGCTGACGGCGACGGTTAGGGCGTCCTGAACCCGTCGCGGCGGGAGGCACGATGTCGTCGAGCGTGGAAGAAGGTGTCCCGGCCCTGCAGGACCTTCCGATCGGCATCTCCGCCACGGGGACGCGCCGCGAGACCGATTCGATGGGCGGCATCGACGTGCCGGCGGACCGCTACTGGGGCGCGCAGACCGAGCGCTCGCTCCAGCATTTCTCGATCGGCACCGATCGCATGCCCAAGCGCGTCTATCACGCCTACGGCTACGTCAAGAAGGCCGCGGCGCTGGTCAACGCCGCGGCCGGGCGCCTGGAGGCGTGGCGGGCGCAGGCCATCGTCCAGGCCGCCGACGAGGCGATCGCCGGCAGGCTCGACGATCACTTCCCGCTCTACGTCTGGCAGACCGGCTCCGGCACCCAGTCCAACATGAACGTCAACGAGGTGCTGTCGAACCGCGCGATCCAGCTTCTTGGCGGCGAACTCGGCTCGAAGAGCCCGGTCCACCCGAACGACCACGTCAACATGGGCCAGTCCTCGAACGACACCTTCCCGACCGCGATGCACATCGCTACGGTGCTGGAACTCGACGAGGTCCTTCTTCCGCAGGCACACAGGCTCGCCGACGCCATCGACGCCAAGGCCCAGGACTGGATGGACGTGGTCAAGACCGGGCGGACCCACCTGCAGGACGCGACGCCGCTGACGGTCGGCCAGGAATGGTCGGGCTACGGGCAGCAGATGCGCGACGCGCTGGCCGTGGTCGAGGCGTCCCGCGGCGGGCTCTACAGGCTGGCGGCCGGCGGCACCGCGGTCGGCACCGGGCTGAACGCCCCGGAGGGCTTCAGCGCCGAGATCGCCGGCAAGATCGCGGAGCTGACCGGCAAGCCCTTCGTCACCGCGCCCAACAAGTTCGCCGCGCAAGGCTCGCTGGACGCCATGGTCGCCGCGATGGCGGCGGTGCGCGGGCTCGCGGTGGCGCTGATGAAGATCGCCAACGACATGCGCTGGCTCGCCTCGGGGCCGCGCTGCGGCCTCGGCGAACTGCTCCTGCCCGCCAACGAGCCGGGCTCCTCGATCATGCCCGGCAAGGTCAACCCGACCCAGTGCGAGGCCCTGGTGATGGTCTGCATCCAGGTGATCGGCGAGGACAATGCGGTCGCCTTCGCGGGCTCGCAGGGCAATTTCGAGCTGAACGCGATGCGCCCGATCATCATCAACAACACGCTCCACGCGATCCGCGTGCTGGGCGATGCCTGCGAGAAGTTCCGGACCTTCTCGGTCGCCGGTACGGAACTCAACCGCAGGCGCATCGACGAGACCGTGAACCAGTCGCTGATGCTGGTCACGGCCCTGTCACCGGTGATCGGCTACGACCTCGCCTCCAAGATCGCCCACCGTGCCAACGACGAAGGCACGACGCTGCGCGAGGCCGCCCTGGCCGAGGGCGTCGCGGCCGAGCGCTTCGATGCCGTCTGCGATCCCAAGACCATGATCGGCCACGGGCTGGCCGGGGCCTGACCCGGTGACCCCGTCATCCCGAGCCCCTCACTCAAGCGAGACACCATGAGCACGAAGGTCGCCGATCTGTTCGTCCGGGCGCTGGCGCAGGCCGGCGTGAAGCGCATCTACGGCGTGGTCGGCGACAGCCTCAACGGCCTGACCGAGGCCCTGCGCCAGGACGGCTCGATTGCCTGGATCCACACACGCCACGAGGAGAGCGCCGCCTTCGCGGCCGGCGCCGAGGCCCACCTGACCGGCGAACTCGCGGTCTGCGCCGGCTCCTGCGGGCCCGGCAACCTGCACCTGATCAACGGCCTGTTCGACGCGCACCGCTCCCGCGTGCCGGTGCTGGCCATCGCGGCCCAGATCCCCTCCGCCGAGATCGGCCGGGGCTACTTCCAGGAGACGCATCCGCAGAACCTGTTCCAGGAATGCAGCCACTACTGCGAACTGGTCTCCTCGCCGGCCCAGTTGCCCGGTGTGATCGAGACCGCGATCCGCGTCGCGATCGCCGAGCGCGGGGTGGCGGTGGTGGTGATCCCCGGCGATGTCGGCCTCATGGCCATGCCGGGCGGGGCGCCCGACCTCTCCGCCGCCCTGGTACCGCCCCCGCCGGTGGTGCGCCCGCGCGACACCGACCTCGACGCCCTCGCCGGGATGCTCAACGGGGCCGAACGCGTGACCCTGTTCTGCGGCCGCGGCTGCGCGGGCGCCCATGCGGAGCTGCTGCAGCTCGCCGAGGCGCTGAAGGCCCCGGTGGTCCACGCGCTGGGCGGCAAGGAGCACGTCGAGTGGGACAATCCCTACGACGTCGGCATGACGGGACTGATCGGCTTCTCGTCGGGCTACCGGGCGATGCTCGACTGCGACACCCTGCTGCTGCTCGGCACCGGCTTCCCCTACCGCCAGTTCTACCCGGAGGACGCCAAGGTCGCGCAGGTCGACCTGCGGGCCGAGAGCCTCGGGCGCCATTGCCGGATCGATCTCGGCCTGATCGGCGATGTCGGCGAGACGATCACGGCGCTGCTGCCGAAGCTGCAGGCGAAGACCGACCGGGCGCATCTCGACGACAGCCTTGCCCATTACCGCAAGGCCCGCGCCGGGCTCGACGCCCTGGCGGTGGGCAAGGCCGGCGGCAAGATCCACCCGCAATACGTCGCCCGCACCCTGAGCGAGGCGGCCTCCGAGGACGCGGTCTTCACCTTCGACGTCGGCACGCCGACGATCTGGGCGGCGCGCTACCTCGCCATGAACGGCAAGCGCCGGCTGATCGGCTCGCTGAACCACGGCTCCATGGCCAACGCCCTGCCGCAGGCGATCGGCGCGCAGGCGGCCTATCCCGGACGGCAGATCATCTCGTTCTCCGGGGACGGCGGCTTCGCCATGCTGATGGGCGACCTGCTGACCCTCAACCAGCACAAGCTGCCGGTGAAGGTCGTGGTGCTGAACAACGGCACCCTGGGCTTCGTCGAGATGGAGATGAAGGCCGCGGGCTTCCTCGAGACCGGCGTCGCGCTGGTGAACCCGGATTTCGCCGCCATGGCCCGGGGGGCCGGCATCTTCGCCCGCCGCGTCGAGGATCCGGCCGAATTGCCCGACGCGATGCGCGCGCTGCTGGACCATGACGGCCCGGCTCTCCTCGACGTCGTCTCGGCCCGCCAGGAATTGTCGATGCCGCCGAAGATCGGCCTCGAGCAGGCGACGGGCTTCGGGATGTGGCTCGCACGGGCGGTGATCGACGGGCGCGGCACCGAGATCATCGACCTCGCCAAGACCAATCTCTGGCGTTGAGGCGCCGTTCCGAAGCCGGAGTTCAGCCCGATGATCCGCTGCGTTCGCATCTGGACCGGTGACGACGACAATTCCTGCTTCGAGGAAGGCGTCATCGCCCTGCCCCACGGCGAGCGCGGCGACATCCTCAGCGGTACGAGCGACGTGGTCTCGATCTCCTTCCGGGAGACGCAGGCCGGCGGGACCTACGCGTGGCACCCGGCCCCGACCCGGCAGTTCGTCATCACCCTGCGCGGCACCCTCGACTTCCAGACGAAGGCCGGCGCGCACTTCACGATCCGCCCCGGCGACATCCTCATCGCCGAGGATACGGCCGGCTCCGGCCATTCCTGGCGCCTCGTCGACGACGAGCCCTGGTGCCGGGCCTACGTGATCCTCGCCCCCGGCGCCGAGGCCCGGCTGCCCTTCGTCCCGAACGCCCGGTGAGATCCTCCGAACCCGCTGCCAGGAGCCCCGCGATGGCCGGTCGAAGCGACGACAATCCCGACGTGGTGCTGATCGGCGCCGGCATCATGAGCGCGACCTTCGGCACGCTCCTGAAGGAGCTGGAGCCCTCGCTGACACTCGCGATGTTCGAGACCCTGCACGATTGCGCGCAGGAGAGTTCGGAGGGCTGGAACAATGCCGGCACCGGCCACGCGGCCAATTGCGAGCTGAACTACACGCCCCAGCGCCCCGACGGCAGCGTCGACATCGCCAAGGCGCTGGAGGTCAACACCGAGTTCGACATCTCGCGCCAGCTCTGGGCCCATCTCGTGCGGAAGGGCGCGATCCCCGATCCCCGTGCCTTCCTCCATCCCTGCCCGCATATGAGCTTCGTCTGGGGGCCAGAGAACGTCGCGTTCCTCAAGGCCCGCTACGCCGCGATGGCGGCGCACCATTGCTATCACGGCATGGAGTACAGCGAGGATCCGCAGGTCATCGCCGGCTGGGCGCCGCTGATCATGGATGGCCGCGTGCCCGGCGAGGCGATCGCCGCCACCCGGATCGTCACCGGGACGGATGTCGATTACGGCGCCCTCACGCACCTCCTCGTCAAGCAGCTCGCGGCGCAGCCGGGCTTTTCCGTGCACTACAACCGCAAGGTCGTCGCCCTCGACCGGGTCGACGACGGCCGCTGGGCCGTGACCGTCGAGGACACCTATGACGGCACGCGCCAGACCGTGACGGCGAAGTTCGTGTTCATCGGCGCGGGCGGCGGCTCGCTGGCGCTGCTGCAGGCCTCCGGGATCCCGGAGGGGCGCGGCTATGGCGGCTTCCCGGTCTCGGGCATCTGGCTGCGCTGCGACGTCGACGCGGTCAGCGCGCGCCACCATGCCAAGGTCTACGGCAAGGCGGCCTCCGGCTCGCCGCCGATGTCGGTGCCCCACCTCGACACCCGCATCATCGGCGGCAAGCGCTCGCTGCTGTTCGGGCCCTATGCGGGCTTCTCGTCGCGGTTCCTCAAGCACGGGTCGCTCACCGACTTGTTCACCGCGCTGACCCCGCACAACGTCGTGCCGCTGCTGGACGTCGCCAAGGACAACGTCGCGCTGACCGAGTACCTCGTTGGTCAGGTGCTTCAGAGTTCCGACCACCAGTTCGCGACCCTGAAGCAGTTCTTCCCGAAGGCCCTGAAGCAGGACTGGACGTCGGCGGTGGCCGGCCAGCGGGTGCAGACGATCAAGCCGACCGGCAAGGCGAACCCGCTGGAGGAAGGCTACCTGGAATTCGGCACCGAGCTGGTGGCCGCGGCCGACAACTCGATCTGCGCGCTGCTCGGCGCTTCGCCGGGGGCCTCGACGGCGGCGTTCATCGCGGTCGAAGTGCTCGAGACGTGCTTTGCCGACCGGCTGACGCCGGATGGCTGGCTGCCGCGCCTCAAGGCCGTGATCCCGACCTACGGCATCGACCTCAAGGAGGATGCCGAGGCCTGCCGGCGCAGCCGGGCCGAAACGGCGCCGACCCTCAAGATCGACAACGCCTGACAGGCTCAGCGAGCGCGGAGAAGAGGGCCGGTCCACCGACGGCCGGATGGATCACGCCGCATCCCGGAGCCCGTCGTCCAGCACCGCGTGGCCGGCCATCCCGGCGGGAACCCCGACACGGCGCGCCGGCCCAAGGACGGCTTCCACGGTGGCTTCCTCCTGTCCCCGCGCGGTTCCCTGCGCGGGCTGGCCCCCGGCTGAGGCCCGACGATCCGGGACGCCGCGCCGCGGTGGCAGCGGCGCGACGCGGGCACGGAAACGGGCGCAAGCCGGACGTGGTGAGCGCCGACGGAATCGCTCTTGCTAGGCGCTCCGGGGACCGGGCCAGCACAGGCGGAACACGAGCGACATGCGGGTCATTCATCGCATCCTGGGCAGCCGGCGGGATTCCGGGCTGGCCGATCGCCTGCACCACCTCGCGCATCATGGCGCGGTCGACGTGCTCGTCGTGTCCAGCACCGACGTCGCCCGGCGCCGGATCCGCGCAACGACCCTGGCCGGCGAGGAGATCGCCCTGGCCCTGCCGCGGGACGAGCCGCTCTTCGACGGGGCCGTGCTGGCGCTGGACGAGCGTCACGCCCTCGTCGCCCGGGTCGGGACCGAGCGCTGGCTCCGCCTCGTCCCAGGGAGCCAGGCCGCCGCCCTCGAACTCGGCTACCATGCCGGCAACCTCCATTGGCGCGTGCGCTTCGCCGACGGAGCCATCCTGGTGGCCCTGGACGGGGCGGCCGGCGACTACCTCGCCCGCCTCGGCGCGCTCGTCACCGACGGGCAGGTGACGCACACGGTCCTCGACGAGGCGGAGCCGTGCTGAGCCGGCTCCTGTCCCTCCAGCAGGCCGACGGGGCCTTCCCGAGCGGGAGCTTCGCCTTCTCCAACGGGATCGAGGGGCTCGTCGCGGGCGATCCGGCCTTCGACACGGCCAGCCTGATCCGGACTCTGACGGGCTTGGTCCGCTTTCGCTGGGCGGAGAGCGACCGCGTCGCCCTGATCCTGGCCCACCGCGCAGCCCCCGATCCGGCGCGGCTGGGCCGCATCGACGCCGCCGTCGAGGCGGCTACCCTGGTCGAGGCGATGCGGGTCGGCAGCCGGCGCAACGGCGCCTCCCTGCTGACCACGCATGTGCGGCTCGCGACCCCCGGAGCCGACGAACTCCGCGCCGCCATCCGGTCCGGTCCCATGCTGGGGCACCTCGCGACCGTGCAGGGAGCCCTGTGGCGCGCCCTCGGGCTGTCGGAGCCGGAAGCGGCGGCCGTCGCCGGCTATCAGCTCGTCTCCGGCACCGTCTCGGCCACCGTCCGGCTCGGCCAGGTGGGCGCCATCCAGGGGCAGCAGGCGCTCCAGGCGGTGCTGCCGCTCGTCGCGGAGATCGCCGAGCGGCCGGTCCCGGAGGAGCCGGACGACGCCATCGTCCTCACGGGCTTCACGCCGCTGATCGAGATCGCCGCCATGCGGCACGCCCGCGCCGATCTGCGCCTCTTCGCCAATTAGGGAGCGCGCGATGCTGCTCACGCCCACCGAACTGGAACGTCTCACGATCTTCACCGCGGCCGAACTCGCCCGCAAGCGCCGAGCCCGCGGCCTCAAGCTCAACTACCCGGAGGCGGTGGCGCTGATCACCGACGAGATCCTGGAGGGCGCCCGCGACGGGCGCAGCGTCGCCGACCTGATCGGCTGGGGCTCCACGATCCTGTCGACCGAGGACGTGATGCCGGGCATCGCAGCCATGCTGCCGATCCTGCAGGTCGAGGGCGTCTTCCCGGACGGAACCAAGCTCGTCACCGTCCACGAGCCGATCCGCGCCCGCGAGGGCGCCCCTGCCGATATCCTCGAACCCGGCGCGATCCTGCCGGCCGACGGCACGATCGAACTCGCCGCGGGCCGCCCGCGGGTGGCCCTCGACGTCGTCAACACGGGCGACCGTCCGGTTCAGATCGGCTCGCACTACCACTTCTTCGAGGTGAACCGGGCGCTCGACTTCGACCGGGCGGCGGCCCTGGGGCACCGGCTCGACATTCCGGCCGGCACGGCGATCCGCTTCGAGCCCGGCCAGCGCAAGACCGTGACGCTGGTCGGCTTCGGCGGCGCCCGGGAGCTGACCGGGCTCAACGACCTGACGCGGGGAACGCTGCCCGACGACGCGGCGCGGGCGGCGGCCCTCGCCCGCGCCAAGGCCCGCGGCTTCAAGGGCGCCTGAGGAGAGTGCCATGGTGACGATCCCGCGCCGCGACTATGCCGCCCTCTACGGGCCAACCACAGGTGACGGGGTGCGGCTGGCCGACACCTCCCTGGTGGCGGTGGTCGAGCACGACCACGCCGTCTACGGGGACGAGTGCCTGCATGGCGGCGGCAAGACCCTGCGCGACGGGATCGGGATGGCACCCGGGGTGACCGCCGCCCAGGGCGCGCTCGACTTCCTCCTCTGCAACGTCGTGGTGATCGATCCCGTCCTCGGCATCCAGAAGGGCGACCTCGGCATCAAGGACGGGCGGATCGTGGCGCTCGGCAAGGCGGGCAACCCGGCGATCATGGACGGCGTCGATCCGCGTCTGATCGTGTCGGCCGGGACCACCGTGCGGGACTGCGAGGGCCTGATCGCGACGCCGGGGGCGATCGACGTGCACGTGCACTTCGATTCCGCCGGCCTGCCGGACCACGCGATCGCTTCCGGCGTCACGACCCTGCTCGGCGGCTCGCTGGGGCCGATCACGGTCGGCATCGATTCCGGCGGGCCGTTCAACACCGGCCGCATGCTCCAGGCCGCCGAGGCCTGGCCGGTCAATTTCGGCTTCCTCGGGCGCGGCAACACCCACCGGCCGGCCGCCCTGAAGGAGCAGCTGGAGACCGGCGTCCTCGGCCTCAAGATCCACGAGGATTGGGGCGCGATGCCGGCCGCGATCGACGCCTGCCTGGGCTTCGCCGACGCCTACGACTTCCAGGTCCAGCTCCACACCGACACGCTGAACGAATCGGGCTTCGTGGAGGACACGCTGGCGGCGATCGGCGGCCGCACCATCCACATGTACCACACGGAGGGGGCCGGGGGCGGCCACGCGCCGGACATCATCCGGGTCGCCGGGCTGCCGCACTGCCTGCCGTCGTCGACGAACCCGACCAACCCCTACACGATCAACACCTTCGACGAGCACCTCGACATGACGATGGTGTGCCACCACCTCAACCCGGCCCTGCCGGAGGACGTGGCCTTCGCGGAGAGCCGCATCCGCGCCCAGACCATCGCGGCCGAGGACGTGCTCCACGACATCGGGGCGATCGCGATGCTCGGCTCCGACAGCCAGGGCATGGGCCGGATCCACGAGGTCATCTGCCGGACCTGGCAGCTCGCCTCGAAGATGAAGGACCAGCGCGGCCCGCTCCCCGAGGAGAAGCCGGGCTTCGGCGACAATGCCCGGATCAAGCGCTACATCGCCAAGTACACGATCAACGCGGCGCGCACCTTCGGCATCCAGGACCATATCGGCTCGCTGGAGCCCGGCAAGATGGCCGACATCGTCGTCTGGCGGCCGGCCTTCTTCGGGATCAAGCCGGAGCTCGTGATCAAGGGCGGCTTCATCGCCTGGGGCGCGATGGGCGATTCCGCCGCCTCGCTGATGACCTGCGAACCGATGCTGATGCGCCCGCAATGGGGCGCCTTCGGGCGCGCCAAGCAGGCGCTCTCGGCCTGCTTCGTCCATCCCCTGGCGATCGAGGCTGATCTCGGCGGCCAGCTCGGCCTGCGCAAGGCGCTCCTGCCCGCCCGCGGGACCCGCACGCTGACGAAGGCCGACATGCTCTGGAACGACGCCTGCCCGGAGATCCGCGTCGACCCGCAGACCTTCGACGTCTTCGTCGACGGCGTGCTCGCCACCTGCGAGCCGGCCCGGACCCTGCCGCTCGCCCAGCGCTACATGCTGCGCTGAGCGTCGCCGAACCCCGCCATCCCCTCGAGGGCGCAGCTCCCCATGACCGACGTGACTCCCGCGAACGCCGCCCGGATCGGGATCGGCGGCCCGGTCGGATCCGGCAAGACCGCGCTGATCGAGCGGCTGATCCCCGTGCTGCAGGCGCGCGGCGTCGATCTCGCCGTGATCACGAACGATCTCGTCACGAAGGAGGATGCCGAGCGGCTGCGCCGCTCCGGTCTGATCGATCCGAGCCGCGTCGAGGCGGTGGAGGCCGGCGCCTGCCCGCACACGGTGATCCGGGAGGACCCGACCCTCAACATCGCCGCGGGCGATGCGCTGGAGGACCGCTTCCCGGGCCTGCAGCTGCTCATCTTCGAATCCGGCGGCGACAACCTCGCCTCGACCTTCTCCCTCGACCTCGTCGATTGGTGGATCTTCGTGATCGACGTGGCCGGCGGCGACGACATCCCGCGCAAGCGCGGCCCGGGCGTGCTGCGCTGCGACCTCCTCGTGGTCAACAAGGTCGACCTCGCGCCCCATGTCGGGGTGGACCTCGACGGGATGCTGGCGGAGGCCGGGAGAGTCCGGGGCGGCAAGCCGGTCATCGCCACGAATGCGCGCGCGGGCCACGGCATCGACCGGGTGGCGGATGCCATCGGCCGCGCCGTGCTGTTCGCGCCCTAGCCGTGACGGACGACAACCGGACCGGCCGACGCGCCACGGCGCGGCTCCGCTTCGTGCGCGGTGGCGGCACCAGCGTGCTGGCCGATCAGCACGTGCCCTACCCGTTCCACATCACGAAGCCGTTCCGCCTGTATCCGCAGCGGCCGGACCTGATCACGCTGTACCTTCAGTCCGCCTCCGGCGGCCTCTATCGCGGCGACCGTCTCGGCCTCGACATCGCGATGGGTGCGGGCTCTGCGGCGCATGTCACCACCCAGGCCGCCACGGTGGTCCACCGCAGCGCCGATCAGCCGGCCTGCCAGGACACGCGGATCCGCGTCGGCGCGGACGCCTTCCTGCACTGCGTGCCCGATCCGCTGATCCTGTTCCCCGACGCGGCCCTGTCCGCCTCGACCCGCATCACGCTGGAGCCCGGCGCCCGGGCCGTCGTGTCCGAGAGCATCGCCTGCCACGACCCCGAGGGGCGCGGCAGGCCCTTCGATCAGGTCGCGCTGTCGCTCCGCGTCGAGACACCGGAGGGGACCGTGCTGGTCCGCGAGCGGGCCCGCATCACCGGAGCCGAGTTCCAGGATCCGGCCTCGCCCTGCGGCTCATGGCGGGCCTACGGCGCGCTCGTCATCCTCGGGCCGGCCTCCTGCCTTCCGGACCCCGCGGACATCCAGGTCGCGGCCGACCGCACCGGCTGCCGGGCCGGCCTCAGCCCGCTGCCGAACGCGGCCGGGCTCGGCCTCCGGCTCCTCGCCCGCGACGGCGGCACGCTGGCGGCGGGGCTGGAGGCGGCCGCCGGCCACGCCTTCGCGGCCCTGACCGGCCTCGAACCCGCGCGGCGCCGCAAGTAGCGGATTCGAGGCCGGAACACGCCGCCGATATAAGCAGGCTGCCGATGTTTTAATCTTGAGAAAGATAGTTTCTTTGGAAGAAATAGACGTGCGGAGACGATCCCGTGCGTGACGGCTGATCCGGTGCGGATGGGGCGGCTCACCCGTTCGGATAACCTGAAGGATTAGCCCGCCATGGCGACAGACGATCCCGTGCATTCGAAACTCCGCCGCCGCCTGCTGCTCGGCCTCGCGGCGGCCCCGCTGGCCGCCTCGCTGTCGCGAATCGCGGTGGCACCGGCCGCGGCGGCCGATGCCGGCGGTCTCGCGGTGACCGACAGCGAGGTGACGGTCGGCATCCTGCACTCGATCACCGGAACGATGGCGATCTCCGAGACGGGGCCGAGCCAGGGCGAGAAGCTCGCGATCCAGCAGATCAACGATGCCGGCGGCGTGCTCGGCCGCAAGATCAAGATCATCCAGGAGGATGGCGCCTCCGATTGGCCGACCTTCGCCGAGAAGGCCAAGAAGCTCCTCGTCAACGACCATTGCGCCACGGTGTTCGGCTGCTTCACCTCGGCGTCCCGCAAGGCGGTTCTGCCGGTCTTCGAGCAGTATAACGGCCTCCTGTACTACCCGACCTTCTACGAGGGCCTGGAGCAGTCGAAGAACGTCTTCTACACCGGTCAGGAGGCCACGCAGCAGATCCTCACCGGCCTCGACTGGGTCCACAAGGAGAAGGGCGGCGACAGCTTCTACTTCATCGGCTCCGACTACATCTGGCCGCGCACCTCCAACAAGATCGCCCGCA
>NZ_NPKS01000040.1:0-53936 GCF_008329595.1 Methylobacterium sp. P1-11 | reverse complement strand
CGAACGCCCCAGGAATTCGCCCTGGCGGCGGCCCTGCAGGCCGCCGAATGAGATCCGGAAGCTCACCTTCCGGCCGGACCAAAATCCGGGGGACCCTCATGAGAACCGGAAACTCACCTTCCGGCCGGACCAAGATCCGGGGGACCCTCAGTCGGGCGCGGCACTTCAGCAGCTCGGTTTTTCATCGCAGACCCACTAGACGACCGGTCTAATCGATCTTATGTCAGCGTCATGGCACACGTGAACGGCAACGCCGACACCCGGCAAAGCATCCTCGACACCGCCCACCGCATCGTGGGCGCGAAGGGATTCTCCGGAGTCGGTCTCAACGAGATCCTGGCCGCGGCCGATGTGCCGAAAGGATCGTTCTACCACTACTTCGGTTCGAAGGAGGCTTTCGGCGAGGCTCTCCTGGCTGACTATTTCGAAGAATACCTGGCCGACATCGATGCCACCCTCGCCGAGTCCGGCCTCAGCCATGCCGAGCGCCTGATGAACTACTGGCGGAAGTGGCAGGCGACACAGGGCAGCCTTGACTACCAGCGCAAGTGCCTCGCGGTGAAGCTCGCGGCAGAAGTCTCGGACCTCTCCGAGCCCATGCGGTTGGCCCTCAAAGGCGGTACGGCCGGGATTATCGACCGTGTGACAGGCGCCATCGAGGCGGGGGTTGCCGAGGGGTCGCTGAGGGTCGACGGCGAGCCGCGTGCGACGGCTGTGACGCTCTACCACCTGTGGCTCGGCGCAAGCCTCATGGCGAAGATCGAGCGCACCAACGCGCCGTTCGACGCCGCGATGAAGACGACACTACGCATCCTGAACCCGTAACCAGCCAGACCGAGCGAGCCAACCGTGACGCTCGGCATGCGCATGCGAGAAATATAGACGACCAGTCTACTAAAGACTGACGCGAGGAGAGAACCATGAACCTACGAACCGTACATCCCGTCGCCCCCTATCTGCTGCTCGCTGAATTCGGGGCCGCACTGTTCGGCGCCTCCGCCGCATCGGCCGAGGAGCGCATCACCCTGGAGATCATTGGCGCCGTTCGCATGGTCGACCCCGAGGCGGTCCGCCATGCGGACGCGGCGCCCAGGAGAACTGAGGCCCGGCATGCGCGCGAGGCGACCGCCGAGCGTTCCATCGACGGGGCGGGGCGCAACAACTGACCCGCCCACGAGCGGAAGCTCGGGCCGGTCGAAACGGTGTTCCGAGCATATGGACGACAGACTCACACCAACCGTGGAGAACGACGATGAAGATCCTGATGGTGCTGACCTCCCACGACAAGCTCGGCGATACCGGTCGTAGGACCGGCTTCTGGCTGGAGGAGCTCGCCGCCCCTTACTACGTGTTCAAGGACGGCGGCGCCGAGGTGGTCCTGGCCTCGCCCAAGGGCGGTCGGCCGCCGCTCGATCCCAAGAGCAACGAGCCGGGCTTCCAGACCGACCTGACCCGACGCTTCGAGGCGGACAGCGAAGCGAACGCCGTCCTGTCGGACACGGTCCGCCTCGACGGGGTCACACACGAGGGCTTCGACGCGGTGTTCTATCCCGGCGGGCACGGTCCGCTATGGGACCTCGCCGAGGACCCCACCTCGGTGCGTCTCATCGAGACGACCCTCCAGGCCGGTAAACCCGTCACCCTCGTCTGCCACGCCCCCGGCGTGCTGCGTCATGCCAAGTCGCCCAACGGCAGGCCACTCGTCGAGGGCAAGGCCGTCACCGGCTTCACGAATACCGAGGAGGAGGCGGTCGGCCTGACTGAGGTGGTTCCGTTCCTCGTCGAGGATGAGCTCAAGCGGAACGGAGGCGCATTCTCCAAGGCCGGCGACTGGGAGCCGTACGTCGTCGGGGACGGGTTGCTGATCACCGGACAGAACCCGGCCTCGTCCGGACCCGCGGCCGAGCGCCTTCTCGACCTGCTCGCGCGCGCCTGAGGACCGGCGAGGCACGACACATCGAGACAGACCCGAGGTGCGTTCGGCGTAACAGCCGGACGCGCTTCCCATTTCACGTCGGCAGGAGGCCCGAGGCGCGGTAGCTCTCGATCAGGTCGTCGAACTGCGAGACGTCCGAACGACTCCGCGCGTAGAGTTGGGCACCGGACACCGCCGCAAAAATGGCGCGCGCTCGCGCCTCGCTGCCCATGGGCTCCGCCGCCCCAGCCATGACCAGCACTTTGGCGAGCCAGGCAACGTTGACGTCGGCGAAGCCCTGCGCCTCCCGCTGCACGGCCTCGGGCAGGTTGGCGTATTCCGCCGACATGAAGCTGCACAGGCAGAGCCTGTTCCCGTCCTCAAGCGACCTGCGGAAGGTGTTGGGGTAGAGCTGCAGGCAGCGGATCGGGTCGCCGGTCTCGGCCAGAATCGCGTCGAGCTCGGCCGCCGTATCCTCCCAGTAGCGCCGAGCTACCGCCGCGCCTAGATCCGCCTTGCTGGCAAAGTGGTGGTAGATGCTCGCGGCCTTGATGCCGACCTCGGCGGCGAGGTCGCGATAGCTCAGACCGCCATAGCCATGCGCCTGCGCGGTTTTCCTGGCGGCGGCCAGGATCGTCTCCTTCGCGCTCGTACTCACCCTTACCTCCAGGCCGAAGCAGAAAGACTAACGATCGTTAGTTAGGGGTTGACGGCGTGAAGATCCAGCCCTAGCTCGAACCTGCCTAACGACAGATAGGGAAGCCGGCATGACCCAGGACATCATCTTCTCCGACGCGACCAAACTGGCCGAGCTGATCCGGACTAAGGAGCTCTCGCCCGTCGAGGTGGTGCGGGCGCACCTCGACCGCATCGAAGCCGTCGACCCCAAGGTGAACGCCATCGTCACGATCGCGGAGGGCGCGATAGTCATCGCCAAGGAAGCCGAGGCGGCAGTCATGGCGGGCAAGGACCTCGGACCGCTCCACGGCGTACCCTTCACCGTGAAGGACTCGATCGACACCGCCGGCGTGATGACCCAGCGCGGCTCACCCATCTTCAGGGGCCGCACCCCCGATGCCGACGCGACCAGCGTCGCCCGCATGAAAAAGGCCGGCGGCATCCTTCTCGCGAAGACCAACCTTCCCGAATTCTCCTACTGGATCGAGAGCGACAACCTGCTCTCCGGCCGCTCGAACAACCCGTGGAACCTCGACCGCACGCCCGGCGGCTCAAGCGGCGGCGAGTCGGCAGCCATCGCGGCGGGGATGTCGCCGCTCGGCCTGGGCACCGACCTCGCCATCTCGGTGCGCGGCCCGGCGGCCCAGACCGGCATCGTCTCGCTGAAGGCGACCCATGGGCGCGTCCCAATGACAGGCATTTGGCCGCGGGCGCCGCGTCGCTTCTGGCACGTCGGCCCGATGGCGCGCAGCATCCGCGACCTCGCGCTCGCCTTCTCGCAGCTTGCCGGCCCCGACGGGCAGGACGCCTTCGCGACCAGCACCGTCCCGTTCGACGCCGGCCTCGGCGCTACGTCGGACCGCAAGCTACGCGTCGGCTGGATGGTCGGGCCGGGCTTCGGCCCCATCGACACCGAGGTCGCGGCGACCGTCCAGGCCGCGGCCGACGCCCTCAAGGGCGAGGGCCACCACGTGGAGGAGGTGCGCATCCCGGCTCTGGAGCGCGACTTCGCCCTCGACGTGTTCAACAAGCTCCACGTCATGGAGATGAAGCCGGCGTTCCGCGAGGCGACGGTCGGGCACGAGGACCAGATGTACAGGATGGCCAAGACGATGCTGTCGCTGCCGGACACGTCGATGGAGGACTACGTCGCGGCCCAGCAGGCGGCGGAGCGGCTCCGGGACGGCTATGCGGCCTATTTCCGGGACCACGACGTGCTCCTGACTCCCGTGCTACCGGTCCCGGCGCACAAGCACGGCATCAAGGAACTCGTCGTCAACGGCGAGACCGTCGACCTGACGTACCTGCAGGGCGCGACTGTGCCTCTGAACGTGACGGGCCTGCCCGGGCTGTCGATGCGGTTCGGGACGAGTCGCGAGGGCTTGCCAATCAACGTGCAATTGGTGGGAAGCTGGCAGGCGGAGACGACGCTCCTGCGCGCCGCCTCGGTGCTGGAGGGCGTGAGCCCGGTCCGCGGCCTGCACCCGAGCCTCTGACAGGAGGGAGCCCGCCGGGAAGCGCTCTGCGTTTCCCGGCCCCGAACCGACGTCGAATGGTCGAGATGGGTGTGTAGCGGCCAAACCCCTCTTCCCAGGACCGGACAGGCTGAGAGCCACCCGACACGGTCGTTCTGAGGCGCCTGCCATCGGCGGTCACTGGCCGAAAGCCGCTGGTTCGCGTCTGAGCTAGCCCGCCGCAAAAGCCGATGGGCTCCCGTCGCCCCATGCCTACCGCGCGGATCGCCGTAAGGCTTTCTCCAAACGTCGGGGTGGGCGCCGCCAGACGGCATTGATGTGCCAGAGTAGAGGTTTTGCGAACCGTTGCTGGAGGCGTCCACACCAACGCTTTCGGTCAGGCAGACTGGAAGGGCGACTGAGGCCTCCACGGCAGGCGGGCGCCACTGAACTGGTAAAGTTCAGGCTCGGCGCTGAATATCAGGAGGAGAACAGGAGCGCTTCAGCTGGACTTGAGCGAACGAGCGCACGATCTATCGGTCCAAGGCCGTTCCGAGGTCATCCCACTTCGTTGCCTCGACGTTCGCCAGCCGCGTTTCGTCGGCGTTCGGCGCACCGCCGCGCCATCGGCGACAGTCTTCTTCACGGGGCGGAGGACCTGGACGAATTCGAGCTGTTCCCCCTCGGGACCCTCGCAATCGATGCTCGACCAGCCGTTCGACGGGCCCTCATGGATCTTGATCGTATTGGCATTTTTCGGTGCCGCGCGACGCTCGTCTTCGGAGTGCACGGCCACGGTGCGGTTCGCCCGCACCTGCGTCATGCCCCGGCGTGCGCACTCGGCTTCCAGATCGCCGATGAACGTGTCGAAGTTCACGTCGTCGCGGACGTAGAAGCAGATGTGTATCGAGCACGGATAGGCTGGGCTCATGTGATCACGCGGCTCGGCCCAGCTGTCGCCGCCACTCATCGGCTGCGCGGCATCACGATACCGCAGGAGTTCGATAACGACGTTCTCGAGCTGGACAAAGCGGACGTCGAGCCGCTGAGAGTCGCCCTTCAGGTCCGGAACGCCGAGGGTACGAGGATCGACGCGTCGCTCGCGAGCAATGATCTCTTGGTCGGCCCTCGGCGTGTGATGGACCGGCTCCCCTCTGAAGGCGCCGTCCCGCGAGACCTCGGTCCGACTGAGCACCTCCGCGTGGAATTCGAAGGCCCGCTCCGTGGTTTGAGCGGTGACGCCGAAATTCTGCACGCCCTGTAGCCGCGCGCCGAGTGGAAGGCTGTCACGCGCGTCAAACCGAGCGGCTTGCGCAGAGACCCCGGGCGCTTTGAGAAGCCCCCACGGCAGCAACGCAGGCCACCTGAAGAATTTCGCGACGACGTTGACCGCTCTGCTCGTCGTTGATCTCGTGATCCATGTTGATACACCGATTCGACGTTCTCAGAGCGGGATATACTAGTGTCGCGAGCAGTGATCCGGTTAAAAAAGTTAAAATCGGCCGTGGCTGTGATGGCAGCAGATGCGAGCAGAAATCGGATCGAAGCTGGCGTGGCACCTCGTTGCGCCATTGATACCGGCGTGCAACGTCGTTCTCGCGATTGACCGCCTTCGTAGCGCGCCCCGCATGCCCGAGCATGAGACAAGCACCAGTTTAACGTATGCAGATCGCCGCCTGTTTCATTTCTTTGAACATGCTTTTTAGTGTTATCCTGCGGCCTTCCAGCATTGTTCAAATACAATAACTCTCCCATCTTCGGACCCGCATCTCTGGTTGTGGCCGATCTTTTGAGCTGGCGCATGTGAAAGATCCAACGCGGGCATCGGGAAGAGCTGCATAGCGTCAGTCTAACTTGCCAGGCTGCACGCGAAGCGGCCGGCTGGAGGTGGCCGCAATCAGAATGGCTGCTTCGGAGTAGCTCCGCCGCAGAAGCGGACGGCCGCCTTCGGCCTTTGAGCGGACATCGGCGGGCTCACCGTACTGGTTCTTGCGCGAGGGTTGCAGTCAGCGCGATGCGCGACGAAGCTGTCGCCCACCGCCTGTTGCGAAAGATGCCCGCATGCCGACCGAGCCCGCCAAAGGACCTGCGTCGTATTTTCCATCTATCGAGAAGAAGTACGGGCGCCCGATCGGCGATTGGCAGCAGCTGGTCCGAGCACACCTTCCCGCAAAGCATATGGACTTGGTCTCCATGCTGAAAGCCGAGCATGGAATGGGCCACGGTCACGCGAACGCGATCGTCGCTCACGTGCTGTCCGAGCGTCAGAGGTAACCGACCTGCGCCGCCGATACGGCGCGGCCGCTGTTTAGACGTCTAAGACGCTCTATGCGTGATCTCTTTCAGCGGAAGCTGGCCGGAAGCTGCCGGTCCGCTTCGGAGCAGGTCCACCGGAAAAGCGGACGAGCTCCTAGCGACCCAACCCGGCCGTCCGGACCGCCGTCAGCGCTTCCACAAAGCGGCCGTTCACCAGACGTCCAGCAACTTCGGCACTGCGGGCAATCAGACCCAAGCCTTTAGCCTGAGAGTAGACGTTCTGTCTCCAATATACACCGACAAAACGGAATGTTTACTGAGGCGCCAGAAAGTAAAAGAAATCTCTAATTTTGGAAACGACAGAAATATTGACGGAAAAGAGCCCGATCGCTCTGGAGCGGTTGCGGTCAGAACCTCGCGATGATCTGCGCCCTGATCGTGCGCGGCGCGCCCGTCGTGATGTTGTTGTTGTTATCGGCCGTGGCGATGTAGCGTCGGTCGAACAGGTTTTCGATGTTGACTTGGGCACGCACGAAGTCGTTGAACTGGTAGAACAATCCGGCGTCAATCCGGGTGTATCCCGGCAGTCGCACTGTATTGTCTGAGGATGCAAAAGTGTGTGAGTAGTTCAGGATGCCCACGCCGACGGAGAAATTCCTTGTTACATCGAACTTGTTCCACAGGGTAAAGGCATTAAACGGCACCAACCCGACTGTGTTGCCGGCGACGATCGTGGCCGATGTGGCACTGGCGATCCGCGCATCGGTGAACGCGTACCCGCCCGCGATCTGCCACCAATCGGTGACGTACCCATTGGCGCCGATCTCGAAGCCCTGCGTGTTGGTCTTACCCGACAGGATGAAGAAGCCGGGATTGTTTGGATCCGCGAGACGCTGGTTGTACCGATCCAGGTTGTAGGCCGCAGCCGTGAGCTGAAACCGCGGGTTGACGTCGTACTTGATGCCAACCTCGGTGTTCTCGAACTGCTCCGGCTTGGCGATGACGAGGCCTGGCGTGAAGTTGCCGATCTGGTCTCCCGACGAGGGCAGGTAGGACACGCTGTAGCTCGTGTAGAGGGCGAGGTTCGGCAGCGGTTTCAGCACCAGACCGGCGCGCGGCGAGATCGGATCATCCACGCGTGTATTGGTTCGCAGTGTGCGCCGATCCGTCGACGCGAAGTCGAAATGGTCGTAGCGCAGGCCACCGACGAGTTGCAGCCACTCGGTGATGTCGATCTGGTCTTGAGCATAGACGGCGGCAAGTCCGAGGCTGTAGCGCGCATTCGAGTCTGTCGTGCCGTTGTTGCGCAGAAAGGTGGGCGTGAAGGTCAGCGGGCTGAGCGGATTGACTACGACGCTGCTCGCGAGACTATTTCCGAAGAACAGGGATTGCCGATAGGCTAGCCCCTCTTGGTAGCCGAGTTCGAAACCGCCCAGCAGGGTATGCTTGATGTCCCCGGTCAAGAATTTGTACGTGAAGTCGTTCTGGTTGAAGTAGTTGGTCCGCGGCGTATCGTTGCGGTACCCGGTGATCGTTACGGCGGTCCCGGCCGCGTTCACGGCGCTGCCCGGAAGCGTGTTGACGTAGAACCGATCATAGTCCGCAAAGCGCAACTGGCTATGCATGTCGACGCCCGTGTCGAACTGATGGTCAAGCTGCACCGTGGCAATGTTGGCATCGACTTTCGTGAAATTCACGTTCGGATTACCGAAGAAAGTCCGGATGTTGTCACGATACCGGTATGGACGCCCGAACTGCGAGGGTATGCCCCGATCAGGAAAGCGCTGATCGTGGAAGTACTCGTATGAGAGCTTCAGCGTCGTCTGCGGGTCGATGAGGAAGGTGGCGGTCGGGTTGACCCCGTATCGGGTCAGGTCGCCGAACTGCCGGTAAGTGCCCGAGTCCTCGAAGACACCGTTGAGGCGGAAGAACACGCTGTCACTGATCCGATCGCCGACATCCACGGCAACGCGCTTATCGCCGAACTGACCACCCCCGGCGACGATCTCGCGCACCCGGTAGCCGTCCGCCTCTTTGAGGACGCGGTTGATAACCCCGCCGCCGCCCCCACGGCCGAAGATAAGAGAATCCGGTCCCTTCAAGACTTCAATCCGCTGAATGTTGTACAGGTCGCGAAAGTACTGGACGTCGTCGCGAATACCATCTATATAGAAATCCGCGCTGGTATTCTGGCCGCGGATGAGCACTTGATCGCGATTGCTCTCGCCCTGCGCGGGGATTAGGCCCGGCACGAAGCGCAGCTGCTCAGTCAAGTTCTGATAGTTCTGGTCCAGAAACTGTTCTCGGGGGATAACAGTGATGGATTGCGGGATGTCGATGACGGCCGTGTTCGTCTTGGTCGCGCTGCGCGTTTGCTTGGTGAGATACCCAACCGTGACGCCACCCTGTGGCTCTGGGCGCTGGCCCTCACTTTGGACGGTAAGCTGATCCAGCGTCACAGGCTCAGCAATGTCGGCCATTGCTACGGTTTGTTGTGCCTGCACAGTCGTCACTAAGACCGTGCTGGCCAGCAAAAGCCCGAGAAGGCTACGCTGAGGGGCGACACTCATTTATCCACTCCGCAGCTTCACACGGAAGCCGATACATGTTGGACCTACTGGCGGATCCGGGTGCGGAGGTACTGAAGGGTCACTATTTGAAGCAAGGTTTCATCCGGTGTCTTTCGGAGGTAATTTCTAAACATATTCTTGTAATAATTCCAAGATGATGCCTATGCTATTGAGGCAGATTGATTTCCGTTGCCTCGCGCGAACTAGAATATTTATAATCTAGATATATTGTTTCCGTGCTGTTGCATAAGAGCAACACGTGATCCTGACTCATCCGATATCCCCTTCAGAAGTCTTGCAAGGAGGCGACATACCGCCGCGAGAGGCACAGTGCTGGCCAATTGAAGCACTTCACCGGCTTTCCGCCCTCAAGGCGTCGCTCCTCATAAGCGGACTGGCATAGATCCCCTTTCCCGTCATCCGCCTGTGTTGGATCCGAACGGCTAAAGGCGGACGCGCCCAAGGTTTGAGAAGGGTCGTGGACGGTCCTCGCGGCTATCTCTGCTTCGATGCATCTGCCGTCCGGAAGCCGACATTCCGGGAACCGCCCCGAACGGTCCTTCCGGTCGCGACCGAGGCTGTATCAAAACGCGAATGCTATCGGCTGCCGGAGAAAACTGGTCTCTCGAAGAAGCGTGACATCGGCCTCAGGGGCTTCTTGTTGCCACCGGCCAGTCGCTCTGGAGATCCCTGGCGGCGGCTGCGGAGACGTTTGTTCTACGACTTCGCAATACCCCCGCGTTTTGACACAGCCCCGCCCCATGACGGCCGTGCAGACAGCCTTCGGCGAACTCCGCAATCTCGCTGACGAGCGTCACACCCGACCTGCCTGCGGCGTGGCATAGGTGATAGATATGCTGCTCCGCTTGCCGCTCTCCCGCGGTAACGGCTCGGGGCGGAGATACCATCTGTCAGCCAATTTCGGGCATCGATGGCGGCCTCCCGTCGACCACCCCATACGAAAGGGCTGACGCCACGATGCGAACGATCGTTTATGCCGATGGAGGTTGTGACCCTAACCCCGGGCCAGGTGGTTGGGGAGTCGTCGTTGCGACCGAGGACGGCATGGTCGAGCTGTGCGGCGGAGAGCCCGGCACCACGACCAACAACCGCATGGAGCTGACGGCCGCGATCAACGGCCTCGAGCATTTCCCGGCCGGGGCCGCGATCGAAATGCGGTGCGACAGCCAGTACGTCGTCAAATCGGTGACCGAGTGGATGCGCGGGTGGAAGGCGAAAGGCTGGCGCACGACGACGGGTGAGGTGAAAAACATCGACCTCATGAAGCGCCTCGACGAGCTGAACGCGGCGCGCGACGTGAAATGGACCTGGGTCCGGGGGCATGCCGGCGACCGTCTCAATGAGCGCGCCGACGCTCTCGTCCACCGCGGCCGTCGGGAAGCGAAGCTTGGCAAGCTCCAGTCGCGGAACAATGCTGCGCCCCTACCTGCCCTTACCGCAGCACCAGCTTCGCCGAGCCAAGGTGCCGACCTGCGCATCGATCTTGCGCTTGGCCTCCAGATCACTCGGGCCGCGAAGGCGGCGGGTGTCACGCCCGACGCTCTCGTCGACGATGCGATCCGCTTCTACCTTGAGATCGGGCCTAGCGAGGTTGCACGCCTGCGATCGAGCCGAGCATAGTGGACGAGGCCGATCGCGGCGACGCCTGGTCGCGGGGTCGATCCCGGCTTTGTGACATGCGTCGCCGTTCGGACGCCAAAAGGTCGCTCTCGGGCAAGTAGCGGCCAAGCGGCGAGGCTTCCCTGAAGGGCTGCTCCAGGTCGAGGCTGTTCCGGATTGCTACAGCGCGACCCGGAAGCAGCCATTCGGAAGCGGCAACTTTTCCCGTTTCGCCAACGGTCAGGTCAGTATCAAAGGTTATCAGACCGACGTCATCTGCAGAAATCGGATCCGTCGCCGTCCATTGCATCCTCTCGGAGGCTTCGTAGTCCTCTCACGATGATGTCGACACCTCCCAGGAACTGCTCGCGATCGTCATGGTCGGGCAGGATTTTCGCCACTTCGCGAACGAAGGGGTGCTCGGACGGCTCGAACGTCATCCACCGCGCCGCGATCGACCTGAGAGCCACGTCCCGCAACGCCGTTTGATCGGCCCCAGGCGGGAACAGCCGTGCGCGTGAGGCGTGCTGGCTGGCGAGGCCCAGGATGAAGCTCATCACGGCGGTCGCGGCGTTGAATTGGGCCGGGCCAGGGACGCCCATGGACTGGATCTGCTGGCCAATGCTCTCGATGAGCCTCACCACGGCATACTGCCAGGGGTCGCGCGACAGCACGCTGCCGATCCAGGGATGACGCTGCAGCGTGTCGAAGACCCCCCGCGCGAGGGCGCGCAGCGCTTGCTCGGGCGTCGCCTCGCTGGCGGCTTGTCGCGTCACGTGGGCGATGAGGTCGTCGGTGGCCGCGGCCAGGAGATCATCCTTGCTGGCGACATGGTGGTACAGGGCGCCGCTCCCCGTCACCAGGCGGGTCGCGAGCGCGCGGAACGTGAGAGCATCTTCGCCCTCTCGATCGAGGATGCTGATCGCGGCCTCGACGATCTGGGTCTTCGAGAGCGGCGCCGTGCGCCGTTCGGTTCGGGTTTCGAGGGTCATGCCGTGTGACTTGACATAAATGGAACGTCGTTCCAAGACGATGGGATTGGAACGCTGTTCCATGACTCCATGAGCGAGACGCCATAATCGTCAGGCGGCGCCGCTGCCGCAGCCCCTGTGAGGAGGCATCCGTGACCTATGACGTCGTGATTGTGGGCGGCGGTCCCGTCGGCCTTTTCCTAACTTGTGAGCTGCGGCTGGCGGGCGTGTCGGTCCTGGTCCTGGAGCAGGCCGAGACAGCCACGACTTCCCTGAAGGGGCCACCGTTCGGGTTGCGGGGTCTCTCCGCACCCAGCCTGGAGGCCTTTTACCGCCGTGGTCTGCTCGGCGACATCGAGGCGATGGCCGCCACCAGCCCCATCATTCAGAGCTTCTACCGGCGTGACGGAGACGCCGGGGATTCTATGACGCCGACCACCGTTCCGCAGCGCACGCCAGCCGGCCATTTCGCCGGCATCCAGTTCTTCCAAGAGGACATAGACGTCTCGCGGTGGACCTGGCGACTGCCCAGTCCAGCCGGACCTCGCCTGGCGGTCTATCTGGACGCGCTGGAGCCTGTGCTCGAGGCACGGGCCGAGGCATGGGGCGCCGAGATCCGCCGCGGTTGCCGCGTCGATGACATCGACGTCGTGGCGGACGGGGCAACCGTGAGCGCCGGAGGCCAGACCTTCCGCGGCCGCTGGCTCGTCGGGTGCGATGGCGGGCGCAGCCTCGTGCGCAAGCGCGGCGGCTTCGCGTTCACCGGCACCGAACCCGAGTTCACCGGCTATTCCGTCGAGGTCGAGCTCGCGGATCCCGATCGCCTCCGCGGCGGGCGCAACGAGACGGCCGATGGCCTGTACATCTACACCAAGCCCGGTTCGATCATCATCGGTGAGTTCGACGGCGGTCGATCCCACCGGACCCATTCGCTTACGAGAGAGTCCGTGCAGGCGGTGCTTCGTCGGGTGTCCGGCGTGGAGGTCGAGATTGCGGCGCTCAAGGTTGCCACCACCTGGACCGACCGCGCCTACCAAGCGACCACCTACCGTCGTGGCCGTGTGCTTCTCGCCGGCGACGCGGCCCACATCCATTCGCCCCTGGGCGGCCAGGGCCTCAATCTCGGGCTCGGCGACGCCATGAACCTCGGCTGGAAGCTCGCCGCCACGATCCGCGGCGAGGCGTCGGACGACCTCCTCGACACCTATTCAAACGAACGTATCCCTGTCGGTGCCGCAATCCTCGACTGGTCGCGGGCGCAAGTCGCGATCCTGCGCCCGAGCCGCAGCTCGCGGGCGCTGAGGGCCGTCGTGCGTGACGTCGCGGCCACCCGCGACGGCGCCACCTATCTCGCCGAGCGCGTATGGGGCGTTGGCCTGCGCTATGAATTGGGCGGCGACCACCCGCTGGTCGGGCGCAGCCTTCCCGATTTTACGCTGACCGACGGACGAAGGGCCGGAGAGTTGTTGAGGGCGGGTGGTGGGCTGCTTCTCGACTTCAAGTCCAGCCTTTCGCTCAAGGCGCTCGCTCGGCGCTGGCCCAGTCGGGTCGCCTATGTCGGGTGCGACGCGGTAGACCGGCTCGGCCTCGACGCTATGCTCGTCCGTCCGGACGGCGTCGTGGCCTGGACCAGTGTGGGCGAGCCAGATGTCCATGCTGCGGCCGAAGCAGCGATCCGTTGGTTCGGCGATCCGCTGGATGGGCGTCACCTCTGCGACGAGGATCAGTGACGCCCTGAACGCCCGGGGGGAGCAGTATGCCCCGCGACGGTTCATGCCTCAGACACGCCCTGCCGAGGCCTGATGTGCGTAAACCCTGCGATCTTACCCGCGGGTCAGTCTACTCTGATGGCGTCGCCGCGCAGAAGCGGACCGGCTGAATGCTACCCTGAGTGGCCCTACTGTTACCGACCCAACTCAGCCGCCCGAACCGCCGTCGGCGCGTCTCCAAGGCGGCCGTTCATCAGCACTCCGGCAACTTCGGCTCGGGGTGGAAAGCGGTAGCCGTTCGGCCGCCACAGACCGGACATGGCATCGGGCAGGCGAGCGGTTCGCAGACTGCTACGATAAGTATGAACGGCCGTTGAGGGGATCGGTAGCCGCCCGGCTGCGCCACGACGGCCACGTCGAGACGTTCATGCAGCGCATCACCATCACCATCGACGACGATCTGCTGACGGCGGTCGATGCAATCTGCGAAAGCCGCGGCTACGGCAGTCGCTCTGAGGCGGTGCGCGATATCGTCCGTGACGCCCTGGCGCCTGCCCGCGCCGCCGGTGCTGGATCCGCGGCCTGCTACGGGGCGCTCAGCTACGTCTACAGTCACGGCACGCGCGATCTGGCCCGCCGGCTGACCGACGAGGGTCACCAGCACGGCGTCTCGATCGCCAGCATGCACGTCCACCTCAACCACGACGACTGCCTGGAGGTGGCGGTCCTGCGCGGGTCGGTCTCTCAGATGCAGAGTTACGCGGACGCCGTCATCACCCAGCGTGGGGTCCGCTACGGTCACCTGCACCTCATCCCCGAAGGTGACGAGGCCCATCTTCAGCATGGCCATGACGCGAAGGACGCTGACGGGGCTGCGTCCCACGGGCAACAGCGCCAAGCCAATCCGGCGGTGTGAGTTATCCGTATGTTTCTCATACTCCGGCCGTGCCAGAACAAGCGAACCGTCACGCTTCACCCGGTCTGCAGGTGCCCCGTCCGATCTCCCAACCCCGTCGCCCTGCGCTAGGCGTTGGCGTTCGCCACGTCACCCGGCCGCTGCTCACCACGAGCGGCCTCATCGTCGCGACCTGCATGCCTGGATGGGCAGCGCCCGACGCGGGTACGCCGACGCCGTCCGCTGTCACGCTGTCAGAGATCTCCGTGGTCTCCGCGCCGCCTTCGACCATCCTCACGCCGGGAACACCGAACGCCAGTGCCGGGTACGTCGGGGGCGTCACCGGGATCGGCGGCTCCCTGCTGACCGTGGACTCGGCCAGTGCCGGCATCATCAGCGGCGCGGCGCTCAACGCCCGTCCGGTGACGCGCCCCGGCGAGGTGCTGGAGGAAGTGCCGGGCCTGATCGTCACCCAGCATTCCGGGGAGGGGAAGGCCAACCAGTACTTCCTGCGCGGCTTCAACCTCGACCATGGCACCGACATCGCCATCAGCGTCGACGGCATGCCGGTGAACATGCGCACCCACGCCCACGGGCAGGGCTACGCCGACCTCAACTTCCTGATCCCCGAACTCGTCGGCGCCGTGGAGTTCCACAAGGGCCCGTACTTCGTGCGCGACGGCGACTTCGCCTCCGCCGGCTCGGTGCGCATCGACTACCTCGACACCGTCGCCAAGAACGTGGCCCTGACCGCGATCGGGTCGTTCGGCTACCAACGCGCCCTGTCGATCGCCTGCGTGCCGTTGGGCGAGGGCAACCTGCTCGTGGCCGGCGAGGCGCAGGTCTATGACGGGCCCTGGACCGTCCCGGATGCCCTGCGCAAGATCAACGGGGTGGCCCGCTACAGCCAGGGCACGGCGCTGGACGGGTTCTCGATCACCGGCATGGCCTACGCGGCCCGCTGGACCGCCACGAACCAGATCCCGGAGCGCGCCGTCGTCTCGGGGCAGCTCAGCCGCTACGGCACGATCAACCCCACGGATGGCGGCGACACGAGCCGCTTCTCGCTCTCCGGGCGGTTCAGCGCCACGGACGACACCGGCATCACCCGGGCCTCGGCTTACGTGATCCGCTACCAGATGAACCTGTTCAACGACTTCACCTATTTCCTCAACGATCCCGTCAACGGCGACCAGTTCCACCAGCTCGACCAGCGCGTTCTGGGTGGCGGCGAGGTGCTGCACATCTTCCAGGGCGACCTGTTCGGCCGGCCGCTGGAGGTCGAGGTCGGCGCGCAGACCCGGACGGACTCGATCCGCGTCGGCCTGTTCAACACCACGAACCGTCAGTACCGCTCCGGCGTGCTCGACGACCGGGTGCTCGAGTCGAGTGGCGCGCTCAACCTCGACACGCGGGTGCGCTGGACCGAGTGGCTGCGCACCAGCGTGGGCGTGCGCGCCGACGGCTACTACGCCGATGTCCGCTCGGACACGCCGGCCAACTCGGGCAAGGCGACCGACGGGATCGTCAACCCGAAGCTCGGCGTCGTGCTCGGGCCGTGGTTCGACACCGAGTTCTACGTGAACTACGGCGGCGGCTTCCACTCGAACGACGCGCGCGGCGTCACCGCCACGGTGGATCCCGCGAGTCCCCTGTTCAACATCACCCGCTCGCCCTTCCTGGTGCCCTCCACGGGCTACGAGGTCGGCCTGCGCAACCGCTCGATCGCGGGGCTGGAGACGAGCCTCGCCCTGTTCCGCCTCGACTTCACCTCGGAGAACATCTTCCAGGGCGATACCGGCACCACGGAGCCGAGCCGCCCGACCCGGCGCTTCGGGGTCGAGTGGACGAACCGCTACGCCGTGACGCCCTTCCTATCGCTGGAAGGGGATCTGACGATCACCAACGCCCGCTTCTCCAGCTACGACCCGGTGGGCAACCGGGTGCCGGAGGCCCCCACCACCATCGCGTCGGCGGGCGTCACCTTCGGCGAGTCGCTCGGCTGGTTCGGGTCGCTGCGCCTCCGCTACTTCGGGCCGCGCCCGCTGATCGAGGACAACACGATCCGCTCGCGCCCGACCGCGCTGGTCAACGGCCGGATCGGCTACAACTTCGAGACCGGCGTCAGCGTCTCGCTCGACATGCTGAACCTGACCAACATCCGGTCCGATCAGATCACCTACGCGTACGTATCTCGACTGCCGGGCGAGCCCGCCGAGGGGCTGATCGACCGGGTGTTCCACCCGGTGGAGCCCACCGCCGTGCGTCTGACGATCGCAGGCCGGTTCTGATTTCATCCCCCTGCATTCGGTCGTTCAGAGTGCCTCCTTAGGGTCGAGAGCGAGGCAGCTACGTCCGCTTCGATGCGGTGCTGCTCGTAAGCGGACCGGCGGCAATCCACCCTGAGCGGTCATTCATCCTGTCACACTATGTGTCCGGAAAACGACTGCTTTCCCGCCAAGTCCGCTGCGCCAGTTGGCAAGTTCCAGAATGGCGTGCGTTCGATCGGGGAATGGCCGGTGACAATGATGTTGAGATCGCAGGCTGTGCTGTGCGCCGTCTCAGAGCCGGCCCGGCGGTTGGCCAGTCGCGCCGATTGGCCCGCTCGCACTCGCGTTGTCCAAACGGCCTGCCGTACTACCGTCTAGTCCCCGAACCAGCAGGCTCAACGCCAGAAGGGCGAGGAGGAGGCCGGCGGCCTTGTTCAGCTGGTTCAGAACCTGACTGGTGACACAGCGCCGGAACAAGGACACGGCGGTGTTAAGCACGACCCACCAGGCGAACGAGCCCAGGAATACGCCGGCCGCCAGCATCGGGAGTGGCGCGGTTCCGCGCGCGAGGAGTGCCGGCATAGCGGCCAGGAACAGCACGGGGGTGATCGGATTCGCCAGGGCCAGCACGACCGCACTGCCGTAGCTCGCGGCCAGGGAGTCGCGGCGCTCGCTGCTCACATGCAGCACCGAGTCGCTGCGAACCACCCGGACCGCGAGGGCGAGTAGCACGGCCCCTGAAACCAGGGAGAGCACGGCCCCGTTCGACCACGCCGCAACCAAGTCCGCGCCCCAGCGCAAGATCACGGTCCCGTATGTCAGATGCACGGTGGCGACGCCGAGCCCGGTAGCAAGGCCAATGGGCAAGCCCCCTGACAGTGTTCGCTGAATGCAAAGCAAGCTCGTCGGCCCGATCGGCACAGCGATGGACAGACCAAGACTTGCGCCGGCGAGCAGGGCCGCGGCGATGACACCCATGACGCCAGGAATGCACCTAGTCGTCTTCCAGACGGTCGAGGGGCGAAGCGGCCGCCCGGGGCTCGGCTGCCGCGCTGTTGGCGTTCGGGCACCCAATGTGATCACGCTCCGCGGCCGAGGAAGCTTGGGCGCAGGCGATGTCCGGCATGTCGTTCAATTCGTCGGCCCAGGCCCCGGCGCACGACAAGACGACGATGATGGTGGCGACGATTGTCTTCATGGCTGTTCCTTCCGCGTGCCGACAATCTAGGCATGGCTGGACCCTGAGCATCCTCTGTCTGGCGGATGGCACTGCCTGCACTGCTACAGGCTCGCTGCCTACGTCCCAGCCGAGCGTGAAAGCACCGTATCTTTAGGTGTTTGCACGGCCGCCCCTTGGTTTTCGGAGGCTGTGTCGCCGCCGCCTCCGGTGTGGCGAACGGACGGCGGACTCAGCGGAATGGTGCGCGGCGCACCGACCTTCGCCGGCGGCATCATCTGTTTGAAGGATGCCGGTGCCGGTTTTGGACTGATATTGGTCTTACCGCGGCCAGCAAGATCATCGTGGGGCGTGCCGATGCGGGAAGCGCTTATCGACCGGATCTACGAGGCTGCGGGCACCCCGGAGCTCTGGCCGGAGGTCCTTCAGTCGGTTGGCGAGACGGCGAACTCGGATGGCGCCGTGCTCATGGTGCTGCCCCCCGTCGGAAGGCCCCGCTGGATTGCCTCGCCGGCTTTGGAGCCGCGCCTCAGTCATGAAACGGCCGCGACCTTCTGGCGGGGCAGCGGGCGCACGGCGCAATGGCGCGCCGAGGCCCATGCGGGCTTCATACGCGACGTCGACCTCGTGCCGGGCTCCTATGACGGCTGGCCCTGCGATGTCGAGAAGCCGTTCTGGCAGGTTGGGACAACGATTCCCTTGCCGACAGGCGACGTCGCGATCGTCACCGCCGAACGTCGGGCCCAAACCGGCCCCCATGAGGCCTCCATCCTGCCCAGACTCGACGCCTTGCGGCCCCATCTCGTGCGCGCCTGCCATCTCAGCGCCCGGTTCAACTGCGAGCGCTCCCGTCTCACCAGCATGACGCTCAACCAGATCGGACTCCCTGCTGCGGTCCTGTCGGCTTCGGGGCGGGTACTCACCATGAATGCTCGTTTGCAGGAGCGGGAGGAGATACTGCCCCCGGGCCAGCACGGCGGCCTGTTATTCAAGAGCCTGATCAACAGTAAGCTGCTGCAGGACGCGATCGGCAACGTCGTGGGCGGTCGGCACGCGGCGCAGACCATGCCGGTGCGCAGCTATTCCGACCGCCGCCCTCAGATCGCTCACATCATGCGCTTGGAGCGGCACCCCGGCGACGTCTTTGGTGCCTCGGCGGTGCTGCTCATCCTAGTGCACGTCGGCGCGCGGGCAGTTCCGGACGACGGCCTCCTGAACATGCTGTTCGACCTCACCCCGGCGGAGGCGCGGCTGCTCCAGGCGCTGGCCGGGGGCTTGCGCCTGCAGAGCTACGCAGAGAGCGTCGGCGTCCAACCAAGCACGGTACGCACGCAGCTCACCTCGATCTTCAACAAGACCGGGACCAAGCGGCAGGCGGAGTTGCTATGCATCGTCGCCTCGCTCGCGCTGTTCAGCGGGCAGACGACGAAGTGCTTCGGTGCGGCGTAAATCAAACTGCGGCGGCGTCCAAGAAGGCGGCCAAAGCCCGCGCGGTTGGAAAGGCGCCAAAGGCCCCGAACCGGCAGGTGGTGAGCGCACCGCAGGCTGCGGCCTGTCGCAGGGCCGCGTCGACGGGCTCGTCTGCGAGCAGGCCCGCCATCAGTCCGGCCGTGAAGGCGTCCCCCGCGCCGACCGTATCGACTGCCGCCACCGCGAAGGCCGCCTGGCGTAGGGGCGGCGATCCAGGGCGGAACGCCATCGCGCCGCGCTCTCCCAGGGTCACCACCAACAGTTCGAGGCCACCGTCTAGCAGCGCGGCAATGGCCGGCGTCGCGGCCTGGGCGTCGGCGATGGCGTCAGGAGCTCCAAGGCCGAAGTTGGCGGCCTCGACCGCATTGACGACGAGGATCGCAGTGTCGGCTAAGATCGTCGGGTCGATAGGACGCACCGGTGACGGGTTTAGCAGAGTGGGAAGGCCCAGCGTCCTAGCCAAGGCGAAGGCCTCGCGGATGGAGGCGTCCGGCGATTCGAAGGTCGCCGCCACGAGGTCCGCCTGCCCAACACGGGCGGCCACGGCTCGGACGTCCTCCGCACCAAGGGCGAGGTTGGCGCCGAGGCAGACCGCTAGGCAGTTCTCGCCGGATGCATCGACGAAGGCGACGCCGGCGCCCGTCGAGCCTACATGTGGCACCAGCATATCCTCGGAGAACCCGACTTGCGCGAAGGTCGAGCGGACCATCGGGGAGAACACGTCCGTGCCGACTGCAAAGAGTCCGTCCACCGTGATGCCGAGCTTATGCGTGGCGAGCGCGAGGTTGAAGCCCTTACCACCAGGCTCGGCCAGGAAGGCCAAGCCATTGAGGGACTCGCCCGCCTGCGGTAGCCGGGCGACCTTGACCGAGCAGGCCATCACGAAGCTTCCAATGACGAAGACGCGCATGGAGCACTCCGAGCCTGTCCGATATAAGCTTATGTACCGGAGGTCGATCGGACGTGCGCCCCAAAAATCGGACGACAAACGGTGAGTTTGAGCCGGACGTCGCGAGAGACGAGCGTCCCTCGGTGCTCTCTCTCCTGCGCCTGCGCGGCGACACTGCGATGCCGCTGTACCGGCAGATCGAAGGCCAGCTACGCGAGCTCATCCTGTCGGGTTCGCTGCCGCCGGGCGTCATCCTGCCGGCAGAGCGCCAGCTCGCCGACAGCCTCGGGGTCAGCCGCGTCACTGTCCAGCGCGCCTATGCCGAACTCAGCTACAACGAACTTCTTGTGCCGCGCGGGCGCTCCGGCTTCCTCGTGCGCTGTCCCCCTGAGCCCGTGCGCCCGGGCATGGACCGGCTCAAGGGATTCACGGAGGAGATGCGGGAGCTCGGAAAGATCCCGTCCTCGCGCATTCTCGATCGGGCGGTCACCGAGGACCGCTCGATCGCATCGATCTTCGGCCTGCCCTCGACGGCCCCGTTCCTGCGCCTGACGCGCGTTCGCTACGGCGACGGTGTGCCGATGTCGCGTGAGGTCGCTTGGTACAACATCCGCGCGGTGCCTGCCCTTGAGACCGGCGATCTCTCCGGCTCAGTCTACGCCTTCCTAGGCGGGCACCCGAGCGGCCGTCTCGTGCGCTGCGAGCAGACGGTGGAGGCGACTATGCCGACGGCGGACGAATGCGAAATCTTCGCCTTCGAACGGCCGCTCCCGTGCCTGCTAATCAAGCGCCACAGCTACAATCAGGACTCAGTTATGATCGAGTACGTTGAGGGCCTGTTCCGGGGAGATGCATATCGCTATCGGCTAAATTTAAGCGCGTAGCGAATGTAACTGACGTCTGGCACCTACTCGCCAGGACCGATTCGGACGGATGAAACCATCCGCTTTCGGCTTGTCGCCCATGTCGGCCATTCGAGAGTGCGAGGCGTTCTCTCAAAGCGGCCATGAAAGATGGGCGGCCTTCAGTGGGCGAACACGCCGGCGAGATCCCGGAAGCCCTTGATCTCGATCGGGTTGCCGCTCGGGTCGAAGAAGAACATCGTGCGCTGCTCGCCGGGCTCACCGGCGAAGCGGACGACTGGTGGGATGTCGAAGGCGATGCCGGCCGCCTCGATGCGGCCAGCGAGCGCCTCCCAGGCGTCGAGCGGCAGCACCACGCCCAGATGCGGCATCATCACTTTATGGTTGCCGACCGTCCCGCTCCGGGTGGTGGAGAAGGGCTTGCCCAGGTGCAGCGAGAGCTGATGGCCGAAGAAGTCGAAATCGACCCAGGTCTCGGTGCTGCGGCCCTCCTGGCAGCCGAGGACGCCGCCATAGAAGCGGCGGGCCGCGTCGAGATCGGTGACGTGGTAGGCGAGATGGAACGGCGTGAGCATCGATGACCTCTTTTTTCGCAGGGGAGGGGGTACGGCGCTTTCAGGGCGCCGGATCGGGGGCACGCGCCGAGACGACGCCGCCGACGAGGTTGCAGGACAGCAGGAACGCGCTGTCGAGATCGCCGCCGCCGCCGGCCGGCACCAGCGCCGCCAGCCGCGCGGCCAGGCCGAGCCGCGCCGCGCGGGCGATGGCCTGGGCCTCCGCGACGGCGACGGCCGCGAACCGGATCGTCTCGCCCGGCCGCACCTGCGCGACGCGGCCGAGATCCGCCGAGATCACGGTGGCGATCTTCGGGTAGCCGCCGGTGGTGTGGCGGTCGGCCAGCAGGATCAGCGGGCGCCCGTGGCCGGGCACCTGGATCGAGCCGTTCACGATCCCGTCCGAGACGATGTTGAAGCCGTCCGCGTGGACGATCGGCGGCCCGTCGAGGTGGCAGCCCATCCGGTCCGCCCGCGCCGTGAGGGTGTAGGGTTCGGAGAGGAGGGTCCGCAGACCGTCCTCGGTGAAGCCGTCGGCCTGAGGCCCGAGAACCACCCGGATCGGCCCGCCGAAGGTCGGCCGGTGGGGCAGCGGCAGGGTCAGCGGGCGGTCGCGGGGTGCGGGCGCCGCGAGGGGCAGAAGGTCGCCCGCGGCCAGGGGATTGCCGTCGAGGCCGCCCAGGCGCGTGCGGGTGTGCGTCGCGACGCTGCCGAGCATCGGCGCGACGGCGAAGCCCCCGGCGACCGCGAGGCAGGCGCGCAGGCCCTGCCGCGGGCCGCCGAGGACGAGCCGGTCGCCGCGCCGGAGGTCGTGGGCGGTGAACGGGTCGAGGGCGCGGCCGTTCAGGCTCATCGCGAAGGGCGCCCCGGCGAGGGCGACGCGGCAGGCCTCCGTCTCGCAGACGAGGGTCGGACCGACCATCGCCATCTCGATCACCGCGGCGTCGAGCGGGTTGCCGACGAGGCCGTTGGCCAGGGCGAGCAGGTCGGGATTCATCGCGCCGGACCCCGAGATGCCGTAGCGCAGGTAGCCCGGCCGACCAGCATCCTGCAGGGTCGAGGACACGCCGGGCGCGACGACGCGCAGGCCCTCAGGCATCGATTTGCTCCAGGGTCGCGACGGTCTCGCCGGCGCGGGCGGCCTCGCTGAGGGCGTCGAACGCGGCGCGGTCGATCGGCTCGAACCGGATCAGGTCGCCGGCCGCGAACAGGAACGGCTCCGCCCGGGCCGGATCGTAGGAGCGCGCGGGCGTGCGGCCGATGAGCTGCCAGCCGCTCGGCAGCTCCAGGGGCGGCGAGACGCCGGTCTGGTTCCCGCCGATCGAGACGCTACCGGCGGGCGTCTTGGGGCGCGGATCGGTGCGCCGGCTCGCGTGGAGCCGGGGATCGAGGCCGCCGAGATAGGCGAAGCCGGGGGCGAACCCGATCATGTAGACGCGGTAATCACGGCCGGCATGGAGCGCGACCACCTCCTCCGGGCTGAGTCCGGCCCCGGCCGCGAGGTCGGCGAGGTCGGCGCCGTGCGCGCCGCCGTAATGGACCGGCACCCGCCAGCGGCGCAGCGCCCCCACCGCCCCGTCCGGTGGCGGCCAGTGCGCGGCGATCAGTGCGACGAGGTCGTCCCGGGGCAGCAGGTCCGGATCGTAGAGGACGAGGAGCGAGCGGTAGGTCGGCACGGTCTCCAGGAGGCCGGGGCGGCCGGCGCCGCGGAGCGCCGCGTCGAGGGCGATGACCTGCGCGTTGACCGTAGGGTCGACCGCGCGGCCGAGCTCCACCGTGAGAGCCCGATCGCCGCAATCGAGGAGACGGTAGCCGGGCTCAGACACCGAGCACCTCGGCCATCGGACGCAGGGCGATCCCCTTGGCGGCACACTTCGCGCGCAGCCGGCGGGCCATGGCGACGGCGCCGGGCGTGTCCCCGTGGACGCAGACCGTGTCGATCCGCGTCGGGATGCGCCGCCCGGACAGGCAGGTGATCGCCCCGTCCTCCAGCATCCGCGCCACGCGCTCCGAGACGGCTTCGGGATCGTGCAGCACGGCGCCGGGGAGCTTGCGCGAAACCAGGGTACCGTCATCCGCGTAGGCGCGGTCGGCGTAGATCTCGCGCGCGATCGGCAGGCCGAGCTTCTCGCCGGCCCGCTCGGTCTCCAGGCCCGGCATCACCACGAAGATCAGGTCGCGGTCGAGGGTGCGGATCGCCCGCGCCACCGCCAGGGCGAGGTCGGCATCCTCGTTGGCCATGTTGCCCATCGCCCCGTGGGTCTTCACGTGGCGCACCGGGCAGCCGGCATCCTGGGCGAGCGCCAGCAGGGCGCCGACTTGGTAGAGCACCGCCTTCTCGACGTCGGACGGGCGCTCGCCGTGGATCGGCCGCCGGCCGAAGCCCCAGAGGTCGAGGAAGCTCGGATGGGCGCCGGCCTGCACGCCGTTCGCGGCGGCGCCGCGCAGGGTCTCGTGCATCACCAGCGGGTCGCCGGCGTGGAAGCCGCAGGCGATGTTGGCCGAGGTCGCCACGGTCAGCATCTCGGCGTCGTCGCCCAGGCGGTAGACGCCGAAGCCCTCGCCCATGTCGCAGTTCAGATCGACGATCATCAGTGCATCCTTTCTTGCGCGCGGGGTCAGGCTTCGGCGACGAGGTGGGCCACCAGGGTGGCGGCCGCGCAGAGATCCTCGATCCGCATCGCCTCGTCGGGGTTGTGGCTGCCGTTCTGGTTACGGACGAAGATCATCGCGCTCGGCACGCCCTGGCCGGCCAGCGTCGCGGTGTCGTGCCCCGCCCCGCTCGCCATCGTCCGGAACGGCATCCCGAGCCGGCGCGCGTGCCCGGACAGGGCCTCGACCAGCGCGGCGCTCATCCGCGCCGGCGTGCTGCCGGTGCGCTCGCCCAGGACGAAGCGCACCAAGCGGGCGGCCTCGATGGCGGCGACGCGCTCGGCGAGCGCCGCCTCGATCCGGTCGAGAACGGCCGGCTCGGTGCTGCGCACGTCGAGGCAGAACCGGACCTCGCCGGGGATCTTGGCGAAGGCGTGCTGAACCGGGTCGGTGGCGACCTCGCCCAGCGTGATCGTGGCCGGGCAGCCCTCCGCCTCCAGCGTGCCCCAGAGCGAATCCAGGCCGGTGATCAGGTCGGCGAGAGCGAAGACGGCGTCGCTGCGCTCGCCCCGCGCCACGGCGCCGGAATGGCCGTAGCGGCCGAAGCAGGCGGCCTTCCGGTAGCGGAAGCTGCCGCTGATCGCCGTGACGAAACCCACCGGGATCCCGGCCGCCTCCAGCGCCGGCCCCTGCTCGATATGCATCTCCACGAAGCCGTGGATCCGCGCCGGATCGAGCAGCCGCTCGCCCCGTGCCACCGCCTCCGGCCGCAGGCCGAGCACGGCCATGTGGTCGCGCAGATTCCGGCCGGTATCGGCGCGGGGCAGGTCGAGCACCTCAGGCGGCAGAAGGCCGAACGCGGCCCGGCTGCCGACATAGGAGGCGGGGAACCACACGCTCTCCTCGGCCCGGAACACCGCGATCGTCACGGGCCGCTCCGGCACGAGGTCCGCCCGGCGCAGGGCGTCCATGGCCGCAAGGCCGCCGATCACGCCCGCCGCCCCGTCGAAATTGCCGCCGTGGGGCACCGTGTCGACGTGCGAGCCGACCATCCAGGGCGCCAGGGCCGGGTCGCGCCCCGCCATCGTCAGGAACAGGTTGCCGGCCGCGTCGGTCTCGGCGGTGAGCCCCAGCGCCAGCCCGGTGGAGCGCATCAGGGCGTGGGCGCGCTCCTCGCCGGCGCCGTAGGCCGCCCGCGTCACGCCCGGCGCGTCCTGGCTGAAGGCCAGGAGCTCGGCGAACAGGGCTGCGCAGAAATCCGGGTCGATCGCGAGGTCCATCATGCCGGCTGCCCGCTGCGCGCGGCCCCCGAGCCTCGCCGATCCCCGGCGTCCGGTTCGGCGCGGATCGCGGGACCGCGGCCGGTGCCGGCCCGGGATTCCAAGGCCGCAGCCCGCCGACGCGCCGGCCCGGGCCGGTCGATCGGCTGAACAATGAGGCACGGGTTCGGCGCGGTCGCGAAGGGAATACCGGGACCCAGGGGCTCGATGACCATGTCGGAGGCAGCCATGCTCAAAAATACCGCTTGAATGCCGGCGGTATACCGGCTCTGCTAAGGCATCGAAGCGGCCTTTGCAACGTAAAACAGTGCCGATAACGAGATAAAAACTTTGATACGATAGCTTTGAAAAGCAAACTGTCAGCAAATAAGCGTCGATCTGGCGCAGATCGAAGCATATATCCGCGACATGACCGCATAACATCAGGTTCGACGATGGCTCAGATCGAGACGGCCGCGCCTCCGCTCCTGAAGATCAGGAAGCTGCACAAGAGCTACGGCGCCAACGAGGTCCTGAAGGGCATCTCCCTCGACATCCACGAGGGCGAGGTCGTGTCGATCATCGGCGCAAGCGGCTCGGGCAAGAGCACGTTCCTGCGCTGCCTGAACCTCATGGAGACGCCGACCTCCGGCTTCATGGATTTCGAGCGCTTTGCCTTCGACTACGAGCAGGGCGCCCGCCGCCAGCCGACGCCGCAGCAGCTCTGCGAGTTGCGCGCGCGGATCGGCATGGTCTTCCAGAGCTACAATCTCTGGCCGCACATGACCGTGCTGGAGAACGTCATCGAGGCGCCGATCCGGGTGCGGCGGATGCCACGCCGGCAGGCCGTCGCGGAGGCGGAGGCGCTGCTCCAGCGCATCGGCCTCTACGAGAAGCGGCATGCCTACCCGTCGAAGCTCTCGGGCGGGCAGCAGCAGCGCGTGGCGATCGTGCGCGCCCTGGCGATGGCCCCCAAGGTGATGCTGTTCGACGAGGTGACCTCGGCCCTCGATCCGGAACTGGTCGGCGAGGTGCTGGCGCTGATCGGCTCCCTCGCGGCGGACGGAATGACGATGCTGCTCGTCACCCACGAGATGGCCTTCGCCCGGGATGTCGGCACCCGCACCCTGTTCTTCGACGGCGGCGTGATCGCCGAGGATGGGCCGCCGGACGCGATCATCGGCGCCCCCCGGAGCGAGCGGCTGCGCCAGTTCCTCCGGCGCGTGCTGCACGCGCCCGCCGCGCTCGGACAGACGGCGTGAGCCGCCGACCCACCACCGGGGAGATCAGACAGCGATGAGCGTCGCGGCGTTGCAGGATTGGTGGCTCACCCTCTCGGACGAGATCGTCACCTACGGCCCCGGCTTCCTCTCGGCGACCCTGGTGGTGCTCGGCGTCACGGTGGCGAGCATCCTGGTGAGCTGGGTCTGCGGTCTGCTCGGGGCGCTGGGCAAGCGCTCGTCCTTCGCGCCCTTCCGGGCGCTCGCGAGCTTCTACGTCTGGTTCATCCGCGGCACGCCGACCCTGATCCAGGTCTTCATCGTGTATTTCGGCATGCCGCAGATCGGGGTGAAGCTCTCGCCGATCACTGCCGGCATCATCGCGCTGGGCGTCAGCAGCGGCGCCTACGTGGCCGAGACCATCCGGGCCGGCCTCGCGGCGATTCCCCGGGGTCAGGTCGAGTCGGCGCTCGCGCTGGGCATGAACCCGCGGATCATGATGGTGCGGATCGTCCTGCCGCAGGTGTTCCGGATGATCCTGCCGTCGCTGACCAACGAGGCGATCTCGGCGGTCAAGAACACCTCGCTCCTGTCGACGATCACGGTCGTGGAGCTGACACTCTACGCGCAGCTCATGATCGCCACGACCTTCCGGCCGTTCGACTTCTACATTGCGGCGGCGCTGATCTACCTCGGCCTCACGTCGATCCTGTCGCAGCTCTCAGCCTATTTCGAGCGGCGCTACGCCCGCCTGTCCTGAGCCTCCCCCGCCGCGGGACGGGCCGCGGCCGACACCTCCCGCCCCGTCCCGAAACCGGAGATCACCATGAACCGCCGCCACGTCCTCGCCCTCGTCGCCCTCTGTGCCAGCCTCGGCGCCGGCCTCCTCGCCGCCCCCGCGACCCGCGCAGCCGAGGGCAAGCTGGAGCTGATCGAGCCCGGCAAGCTGATCGTGGCGACGGACAGCACCTTCGCGCCCTTCAGCATGCGCACGCCGAGCGGCGAGCTCGACGGGCTGGAAGTCCGGGTGATGCGCGAGGTCTGCCGCCGGCTCGGGCTCGAATACAGCCCGGTCAACATCAAGTTCGACGCCCTGCTGGTGGGCCTGATGGCCGATCAGTACGACATCACCAGCGAGTCGATGGACATCACCCCGGCCCGGCAGAAGCAGGTCGCCTTCGCGGACGGGTGGCTCGAGTCCGGCGCGCGGATCGTCACCCTCAAGGATACGGGCATCAAGGGGCCGGACGACCTCAAGGGCCGCAATGTCGGCGCCCTCTCGGCCTCGACCTTCGGCAAGCTCGCCGAGGAGCACGGCGCCAGTCTGAAGAGCTACAAGACCGCCGCGGACGCCATGCAGGACCTCGTCGGCGGCAACATCGATGCGGTGATCAACGACGCAGTGGCCGGCAACTACGCCATCAAGGCGCGCAAGCTGCCGCTGGTGATGATCGAGACCCCGCTGAGCACCGTCCAGAAGGGCTTCGCCATCAAGAAGGGCAAGCCGAACCTGCATGCCGCCGTCAACAAGGCCCTGGCCGAGATGGTCGCTGACGGTACCTACGCCAAGCTCGTCACGCCGCTGATCGGCTATGACCCGGCCCCGAAGGCGCCGATCCGCACGCCCGCCATGTGAGCGGGCGCGGCGGACGCCGGAGAACAAGAAAATGGGAGCGGCCCGGCCGGCCGCTCCGGGAGGACACGATGAAGACCCTCGATGCATCGTCGTACACGACGGCGCTCAATGCCCGGCGCGAGCAGAGCCTCGGGCAGAGGGCTTACGACCGGCTGCTCGACATGCTGGTCCGCCGCGACCTTCCGGCCGGCACCGTGCTGCACGAGCGCCGCCTCGCCGAGATGCTCGACATCTCCCGGACCCCGACCCGCGAGGCGATGTCGCGGCTGGAGACCGAGGGGCTGATCGAGCGGCAGCCCGGCGGGATGCTCGTCGTCAAGGAGTTCTCCCTGCGCGAACTGATCGAGATCCTGCATGTCCGCCGCCTGCTGGAGCGGGAGAGCGTCATGCTGGCCACCGGGCGGATCGCCGACACGGTGCTGGCGGATTTGCAGCGGCAGATGGAGACGCTGCTGGCGGCGGGCGACCCGGACGCGCCGGGCAACTGGGAGGTCGACCGGCGCTTCCACGACCTGATCGCGGATCACAGCCACAACGCGATCCTCGCCAAGACGATCAAGGATCTGCGACTCAAGACGCAGATGTTCAACCTGAGCCGGATGCCCGAGCGGTTCGAGGCGGTCCATCACGAGCACCTCGCGGTGGTCGCCGCCCTGCGGGCCAAGGACGCGGCGGCAGCGGCGGACGCCATCGCGGCCCATCTCGAGAATTTCAAGCAGGGCATCATCCGACGCCTGAGCGAAGTCTGAAACGAGGGCGGCGCGATGCACGAATTCCCGGCCCTGCGCGGCTGCGAGGCAGCCTTCCCGGAAGCGGAGTTCGCCGCCCGGCAGGGAGCGGCCCGGGCCGCCATCGCGGCCGCCGGCCACGACGCCCTCGTCGTGACCAGCCCGGAGACAATCTACTGGCTGACCGGACGCCAGACTGCAGGCTACTTCGCCTTCCAGGCCCTCCTCGTGCCGGCGGAGGGGGACCCGGCCCTCTTGGTCCGGCAACTCGAACTGCCGGGCGCGGCCGCCAATACCTGGCTCGACGACATCCAGGCCTATCCGGACGGCGCCGACCCGGTCGAGGCGCTGGCGGCCCTCGTGCGCGAACGCGGGCTTGCCAAGCTGGCCCTGGAGCGGGACGGCTGGTTCATCTCGCCGGCGCTCGCGACGCGGATCGACGCCGCCCTCGGCCGCGGCTCGCTGCGCGACGGCTCCGGCCTCCTCGCCCCCTTGCGGGCAGTGAAGTCGGCGGCCGAGCTCGCGGCGATCCGGGCCGCCGCCCGCTACGCGCAGGCCGGGCTCGCCGCGGGGCTCGACGCCTGCGCCGCCGGCACCGACGAGAACGCCGTCGCCGCCGCCATGCTGGCGGCGGCGACGGCCGCCGGGTCCGAAGCCATGGCGATGGAGCCTCTGGTCGCGTCAGGCCCGCGCAGCGGGCTGCCGCACATGACGTGGCGGCGGCGCCGGCTGGAGCCGGGCGACCCAGTCTTCCTCGAACTTGCCGGCAGTCACGCCCGCTACCACGCGGCGCTGATGCGCAGCGTCTGGATCGGGCCGCCACCGGAAGAGGCGTCGCGGATGATGGATTGCGCGCTGCGCGCCCTCGACGCGGCGCTCGACGCGATTCGCCCCGGCCATCCCTGCTCGGCTCCCCACGGGGCGGCGCAGGCCATCATCGACGCGGCGGGCTACGGCCCGGCCTTCCGCAAGCGCATCGGCTACTCGATGGGCATCGCCTTCGCCCCGGACTGGGGGGAGGGGAGCCTGCTCTCGCTCTTCACCGGACAGGACAGACCGATCGAGCCCGGCATGGTCTTCCACCTGCCAGCGACCCTGCGCCGGTTCGGCGCCTGGACGGTCGGCGCCTCCGAGACTGTCGTCGTCACCGCAAACGGGATCGAGCTCCTTTCCGACCTCCCCCGTACCTTGTCGCTGCGGTAAGGCAGCCGACATCATCGCTATCTGCATAGGCAACATGGGGCCGGGCTGCCTGCAGCGAAAGCGACGGAATTGCTCGCGTGCCAGCGTCCAGTTCTCCTTCGCCGTTGCTTTAAACCAGACCGGCCGCTTTCGGCCGATTTCGTTGAAAAACTCGGCTGTTGCGGCGGCATTTGCATGCTGACTCACTGCCGATGTGAGGCGGGGATCGACGTAGATGATGGGGCCTCGGCAAGTTGAGCCGGCCGCTCCGTTCTACGAATACTCGTTCGACACCCACGTTCCCGCCGACCGTCTATTGCGGTCCATCGACGGCTTCGTCGATCTCGCCTACGCAGTGGCGGATGTGGGCCGTCGCGAGGACGTCCTCGACGGCGGCGGTCATCGTCGGCACGCGAGCCAAGCCAAGGCGCCGCTGAACGACGACTGCACCAAAGTCGTGTTCAAGCCGCAGGGCTGACGCCAAACCGGACGTAGGCCCGGGAGCAGGAGCCCTGCCGGCGGTTGGTGAGGCACCTGGTACGGGAACCTCCGCGGCCTCGGCGACACTGACCGGGTCATAACCAAGTTCAGCCCGCAACGGATGAAGGCACGGATGCCGGACAACACACGCCACCTGGCCCTGGTCTTCGCCGGCGGCAACGCCGTCGGCGCCTACCATGCCGGAACCTACGAGGTGCTGCATGACAGAGGGCTTCGGCCCGACTGGGTCGTGGGCGCCTCCATCGGTGCCGTGACCGCCGCCATCGTCGCGGGCAACGCCCCCGAGGACAGGGTCGCCAAGCTCCGGACGTTCTGGGACGAGGCGACCCAGGCCACGGGACCGAGCCCGACCGGGCTGCTCAAGCCGCGCCAGGTCTACAATGGGCTCCATGCCCTCCTGGCGCTCGCTTGGGGGCGGCCGAGCATCTTCCGCCATCGCCTCCCCGGCCTCTGGTCGGCCCTGCCATGGGTGCCGAACGACGTGGCCCTGTTCGACAACGCACCCTTGCTGCGGACGCTCGAACGCCTCGTCGACTTCGACCGCCTGAACCGGGGCGGCACGCGCCTGACGGTCGGCTGCGTCGACATCGAGACCGGCGAGGAGGTCTACTTCGACACCGCCCGCGAGGAGGTCCGGCCCGAGCACATCCTCGCCAGCACGGCCATCCTTCCGGCCTTCCCGCCGGTGGAGGTGGACGGGCGGGTCCTGTGCGACGCGGGCTACACGAACAACCTGCCCCTCGACCCGCTCTTCGAGACCGAGCCCGAGCGGGACCTCCTGTGCATCGCCTCGGACCTGTTCTCCTTGCGCGCGCCGCGTCCGGCTTCCCTCGACGCAGTCATCGAGCGCGCGAACGACCTCATCTTCGCCAGCGCGCCGCGCCGGGCGATTGCGGGCCTCAGGCGCGAGTACGAGTTGCGGCAGCGGCTCGATCCCAAGGGACCAGCGGTGACGCTGCTCCACCTCGTCTACCAGGCCGGCGCCGACGAGCTCGCAGCCAAGAGCTTCGACTTCTCGCCCTCCTCGATCCGCGACCGCTGGGCTGCGGGCCGACGCGACGCGGAGCAGGGACTGAGGCTGCTGCCGCCGGACGGGCGCGGGAGAGGCCGCTTCGACTACCTCAGCCTTGCCGACAGCCTCGATCCGCCCAATGACGCAGGGCCTCAGGCAGCTTCCGCAGAGGCATAACGTCGACGGTGCAGCACCCCACGCGTGAACTGGTCGGCGTCGGCGGCGTTGCCGGACACGACGGGAGGACGCAACCGCATGCAGCAGCGCTGGCCGAACCGATTATGGATTGTGCGGCACGGCGAGAGCGCGGGCAACGTCGCCGCCGAGGCCGCGCACGGGGCCAGCCTGGCCCGGATCGACATCGCCGAGCGTGACGTCGACGTACCCCTCAGCGCGCTTGGGGGGCGACAGGCCGAAGCCGTCGGGCGCTGGTTTGCCGACCTTCCGGCCGGGGGCAGGCCCGAGATCGTTCTGACCTCGCCCTACCGAAGAGCCAGGCAGACGTCCGAGCACATCCGCGCCGCCGGCGGCCTCGCGCAAGGCGCACCCGAACACTTGGTCGACGAGCGGCTGCGCGAGAAGGAGCTCGGCATCCTCGACAGGCTGACGCGGACCGGCGTCGAGCAGTTGTATCCCGAGCAGGCCGAGATGCGCCGGCGCCTGGGCAAGTTCTACCACCGCCCACCGTCGGGCGAGAGCTGGTGCGACGTGATCCAGCGCCTCCGGAGCGTGTTGGACACTGTCTCGCTTCACCATGGAGAGAGGCGGGTGCTCATCGTTGCGCACCAGGTGGTCGTGCTGTGCCTGCGCTACCTGATCGAGGACATGACCGAGGCGGAGATCTTGGCCATCGATGCCGCGGGCGACGTCGCGAACTGCTCGGTGACGGAGTACGCCTTCCGACCCCGCGAGGGCAGCACCGGCAAGCTCGTCCTGGAACGCTACAACTTCGTCGCGCCGGTCGCCGAGGCCGGGGCGCCAGTCACCTCCGAGCCCGACGCGAACGTGGCCGCCCGATGACGCACGACAGCCTCACCGCCGACAGCCTCAAGGCGTTTCCTCTGCCGGTCCCGCACGAGGGCAGCAAGGACGAGCGCGGCAGCGCGTTTGTGCTCGGCGGCTCCAAGTCGGTCCCCGGAGCCGCCCTGCTGGCCGGCATCGCCGCCCTGCGCGCCGGTGCGGGCAAGCTGAAGATCGCCACCGTCGAGAGCAGGGCCGCCGGCATGGGACTGGCGGTGCCCGAGGCGATGGTCATCGACCTTCCGGAGACGCCGGAAGGCGGTGTCGACGGCGCACGCGCCTCGGAATGCCTGCAGAAGATGGCGAAGGGCTGCGACGCCCTCTTGATCGGTCCCGGCCTGACCGAGGACGGCCCGACCACCAAGCTGGCGGTGGAACTGCTGGAGGCGCTGCCGGACGCCTCCTTCATCCTCGACGCGGCCGCGGTCTCCGGGCTCGCCGCGCATGCCGCTGGAGTCCGTCGGCACGGGGAACGGCTGGTGATCACGCCCCATGCCGGCGAGATGGCGCAGTTGCTGGACCGGAGCCGGGACGCCGTGGAGGCCGACCCGCTCGACGCGGCGCTGAAGGCGGCCGACCTGCTGCACGCCGTCGTCGTGATGAAGGGGGCAAAGACCTGGATCGTGGACCCGCAAGGCGCACGCTGGCTCTACGAGGGAGGCGGCGTCGGCTTGGCGACGTCCGGTTCGGGCGACGTCCTGGCCGGCATCGTCGTCGGGCTGCTCGCGCGCGGCCTGGCGCCCTTGCCCGCGGCGCTGTGGGCCGTGTTCCTGCACGGCGAGGCCGGCAAGCGCCTAGCCGCATCACTCGGCCCGGTCGGCTTCCTCGCCCGGGAGCTCTCGGGCGAGGTGCCGGGGCTGCTACGGGAGACGGGGGGCTAGATCCCGAATGCTGCCAGAGTGGTTGCGCCGTCCGCAGGGGCGCCTCGGACGCCATTGCACCGGCACGCCCCGTGCGGCGGTGCCGCTCTGTCCGGCGGCCTGAGAACGGGCTTGAACCGAGCGTGGCGCTGCTCGAACCAGGGGCAAGCATCCCGGCGCCCTGGGACGACCGGAACGCAAAGTATTCGCCGTGGCACGGCACGGCACGAGCTCGGGCCCGGGTTCGCCCGGTTGCTCGCCGGCGATGGCGCCGTCGAGGTGCAGCACCAGCGGCTGGTGCGCGACTGGGTCGGCGCGCCCGAGGAGGTCCGCTTCGCCTACGGCCTCAAACATCACCGCGGAGCACGCCCGAGAGGAGCCGCCTCGCGCGAGCGAGGAGCAATTCCGCATCGTCGCGCAGCCCGCGCCGAGCCACGTCCGGGCAGCCCGCCCGAACGGTAGGCTCTACAGGTTCAACGAGCAGGTCCACGCCTACAGCGGCACGGCGCCCAGCACCCTCGACGGCTCCGCATGGGCCGGCATCGTCTACCCGGACGACGGATGGGGGCCGACAGGGTGTGGCGGCTGTCGCTCGCGACGGGTGAGGACTTCGAGGCGGAGTTCCGCACCCGCCGCGCGGGCGGCGCCCACCTCTGGTTCCTGACCCGCGGCAAGCCCGTGCGCGACCATCACGGCGCCATTGCGCGCTGGGTCGGCTCCTGCACCGACATGGACGAGTCCGGGGCCACGCGTTTCATGGTGAAGGAGTTCTGATCGGGGAATGGTGATCGCCTGGGCGCACCTGACGGGCAAGGCCGGAGCCAATGCCGGCCACACTCGGGAGCGCCCGCACGACGACGGCATGGAACGGATGCCTCGCCCTCGCTGCCTTCGAGTCGGGCACCACCGCATCCGGTGCAGCGTTGCCCCTTCCGAAAACCCGGAGACCACGATGTCGAAGCTCAAGACCGAGGAACGCGAGGACCTGTCCAAGAGCAAGTTTGCCCTGCCGGAGGAGCGGAAATACCCCGTGGAGGACAAGGCGCACGCCCGGAACGCCAAGGCCCGCGCCGCCCAGCAGGAGAAGGCCGGCAACCTCTCGCCGGCCGACAAGAAGAAGGTCGAGGCGAAGGCCGATAAGGTTTTGGACAGGAGCTAGCCGGCGCTGATGCCCGGCCACCGTGGGCATCGTCTCGACAGGGCCGCACCGGTCGGCGGCGCTGCCCGACGAGGCTGCCGGCGTTCACCTGTAAAACCCGAACACGTTCGCGAACCCGCTCCGGCCGGCTTCGGTCACCGTGACGACCCGCCCGTCCCGGGCCCGGTCAACCCAGCCAAGTTCCTCGCATCGGCGGCACAACGCCGCCCCAAGGCGGCCGGCGAGGTGCGGTCGCCGCTCGCTCCAGTCCAGACACGGACGGCAGAACATACGCTTGCTCCGACCGGCAGGCTCGACCGACACCCCGAACTGCGCGAGCCACGCGCGGCCGGCCTCGGTCGCCTCGCCGGCCTCGTCACCCAAAACGATCAGGCCGCGCGACACGAGCGCGTCGGCGATGGCGACACCGAGACGCCCGGCCAGGTGGTCGTAGCAGGTTCGGGCCGCACGCAGCTCCGGACTGACCCGGGGCGTCGCGCGCGGCCTGGCTGCCTCCGGTCCCGCCGCCGCCACCACCAGGATGGTCTCCAGCATCCGGGCGACCTCGGGCGAGGCGAGCCGGAAGTACCGGTGACGACCCTGGACGGCGACGCCCAGCAGGCGCCCTTCGACCAGCTTCCCGAGGTGGCCGCTCGCAGTCTGCGCCGTCACGCCCGCCGTGTAGGCGAGTTCCGTCGCCGTCAGGGCCCGGCCATCGAGCAGGGCCGTGAGGATGTTGGCCCGTGCGGGATCCCCGATCAGGGCAGCGGTTCCGGACAGGCTGGCGGCGTTCGTCATCGCACGACCATAGGCCTCAGACGTTCGTCGATCACGTCGGAACGCTTCGGTCGTGACCGAAGCGTTCGCCGCTGACATCATGAGCTTCCCGCCACACACTCATCGCCAGTCCAGCGTCGGCCCGCCTTCCTGGCCGGGATCAACTCGGCCTCACCAGACCTGCAAAGACGGAGGAGCCATGTTCTCGGTCATCTTCGAGGCCCGTCCCAGCGAGGGCCGGAAGGACGCGTACCTTGCGCACGGCAAGGCACTGAAGCCCGAGTTGGAGAACATCGACGGTTTCATCGATAACGAGCGCTTCACGAGCCGGACCCGACCGGGTTGGGTGCTGTCGCACTCGACTTGGCGGGACGAGAAGTCGGTGATCCGCTGGCGGACGCATGCGGGCCACCACCTCGTCCAGGAGAAGGGCCGGTTCGAGGTGTTCTCCGATTACCACCTCCGGGTCGGCGAGGTGACGGCAGACACCCATCCGCCTCAAGGCCATGGGGTGCGTGAGCAGCGGCTCGACGCGACCGAGGTCGGCGCCGCCAAGGTTTGCCAGTTGTGCGAGACGGTGCCTCGCCCCGGCCAGTCCCTGCCGGACGACCTGACGGGTGCGCGCGGGCTCGCTCTCACGGCCAGCGGCCTTGTGGCATCGGACGTGTTCGACTCGATCTACAATCCGGGCAAGGTGATGCTGTTGTTGTCGTGGATCGACCCCGACGCGGCCTCTGCGTTCAAGCCGACCGAGCCGGCCCAGGCCGAATGCATGCGCATCCGGACCGTGCGGGTGGTACGCGACTACGGCATGTTCGACCGCCGCGAGAGCCCGCAGTTCTACCCGCCGGTCGACCGACGGAAGAAGCGGTGAGCCCGACCCTCCGTCCGCCCTGCCACCGTCATTGTCGGCCGACGCAGCAAGTCAGGGTGTAGATGCCGACGCTCTGCCCAAAGCCGAGCGTCTATCTCAATGCCAAAAGGTTGCTCAGCAGGCACCCGGCGCACACAAGCGTCGATTTTTACCTGATTTGGAAGGACTTAGACGCGGCACCTCGCAGGGGCACCGCTACCATTTTGTTCCAACCAGCTGTCGTTTGTTCCAGCTAGGCTGTCGTCCTACAAACGTTTGGCGCGCCAACCGGATTGAGACTGCGAACACCTATGTCATTCAGATTGCGAGATGATGTTAGAAGGCATCCTGCCGGATAATACCTTGCAGCGATATGCGACGCGACCGCAGCGCAGCCGATCACTCCAAACCCGACATTCGGCTTTGCGCCCATCTCGGTCATCCGAAGAGCCTCAAGAGCGTCTCTATAGCGGACGTAAAGCGTGGCGGTTGAGCGCAATGCGTCGATGTGTGGGATCGGTCGGCTTTGCAATCTCGACGTCAGGTCGCAGCAGCGCCTTGGCGAAGGTGACGCTCGCCGGGGAGAGGCGGCATCCATCGCATTGCTTAAATCGGGCTGAGTGCCTTTGTCGTAGCGTGGGGTCACGGTGACCGGGCGTGCCATGTCAGGCGTACGATTTCACTGCGGCTGCGCAGCCGAGCGCCCCTTGTTCGCCGGAGCACCTCCGACCGCCGGCTTGGTCCCCAGTTCCGAGTCAGAGCGCGGTCCACCGGGCGCATCGGTAGCGCCCTGGAGCTGGCCGGGAGGCGCGTCCATCACGCGCGACCAAGTCTGTGAACCGCAAAATACGGCGAGCATACAGCCCTTGATCGTCAGCGCCGACGGCTGGTTGCTCCACAATGTTACCTCGCAGGACTTGCCGTTGTCAGAGCTATAGATCTTGCCCTCAAACCGACCCCCTGCGTTCTGCTTCAAACTGGACAGCAGTTGATGACCGAGCAGAGGCCGCCCCTGCTTGCTCGGGTTCGGGCTGTAGCGGTCGACCTTCGGCTTACCATTCTCGTCCAGGAGCTCTTTTCCCCAGACGACAAAGCCGCATAGGCGGGCGTGGTCCGAACCGCCGCGTTCGATTCGTATACGATCACGTCCATCTTCTGTCTGCCACGTGCCGAAAGGCTCGGCCGCTTGAGCCGCATTGCACAGGGTACCGGCGGACGCGGCGAGACCAATCAGGGCTCCGGTGGCGAAGCGGATCGGGATAGGCGTCATCGTTGTCCTTTCAGGGCGTAATCGGAACGAATTGGCGGCCCGCGACACCTGCTCCCCGACGATCGCAACATTTGACCACAAACGTCGCCGGACTTCGCCGGCTGTCCTCTTGGATCAAGCAACCTGTTCAGGTGACGGTACGATCCGACCGATGAGGAGTTTGGAGCAGTACGGGCCTCTTCCGGTGAATCCGACCTCCTGGACCTGTAGCGAGGATTGAAACCATGCTCCTCAGGATCTTACCTCCCCTTATCCTTGCCGCTTGCCTGACCTCACCCGCTCTGGCTCAATCGGCGAGCGGCATTGACCAGCCGGCAGTGCTAATTCACGGCAACTATTGCGGCATGGGCAACAACGCGCCGCTACCACCCATCGACGCCCTCGACGCCGCCTGCGCCCGGCACGACGCCTGCACCCCTGCCGGGAGCCTACCGACACGAGCATGCAATCTGAGGTTCCAACGCGAGACGCAGTTCATCTCCCGCGATCCACGGCAGCCCGACGATCTGCGTGCGTTGGCAGGCTTCGTCTCCGTTGGCGCTGCGCTTTTACCATTTGATCCTGTTGCCCCAGTCGTTGGCGCAAGTGTGCTGGCGTCGGGACATTATGGACGGCATCCACCCCGCCCATACACGGCTGCCTCCCACGCCTACTAGCACCGCAGTGGAGCGCGCGGGCTACCATCAAAGACAAGGTTCTGCATACGAGCGGCTCCGTTCGACAACGAGGCGGCTCGTGGAAGCTTAACACGCATAATACCGTTCAGAAGCCGGCGTTATGGAGAGTGCTATGCAGAAAGTTGTTTTGGTGTCTCTGGCCGTGCTCGGGATGGGCGCGCTGATCGCCGCGGACACCGTTGAGGCCCGCGGCGGCTTCGGTGGCGGCGACTTCCGTGGTGGCTTCGCCGGAGGCGGCTGGCGCGGCGGCGTTGGTGGTTATCGTGGCGTGGCTGGTGGCTACCGCGGCGGTTTCTACGGTGGCCGAGGATACGGCTATCGCGGCGGTTTCTATGGTGCCCGCGGCTACGGCTACCGCGGCTATGGGCACGGTGGTCGAGGTTACGGCTATGGCGTCGGCGCGGGTCTAGCCGGTCTCGCGGTCGGCACCGCGGTCGGGGCTGCGGCCAGCAACTATTACGGCGGCTATGGCTACGGCGATTCCTACTATGGCGGCTACGCCCCCGCCGCCTACGGCTACAGCTACCCCGCGCAAGGATACAGTGGCTGCACCTGCGGCTACTGACAGCACTGCATGAACACCGGGTCCGCTGCCTACGGGCCTATCGCAAAGCGAACCCGGTGACGTTCACTGTTTGTTACGCATACTGACCGAGCTTGCGGCCTGTGTGTTGGAGCCGGCCCATGAGCCTCGCGACGAACGGCTTCTATGAGGCGCAATTCACGCCGCGGGGTCTCGCAAGACGACGGCGCTTTCGAGGAGGGTGGCCGTGATGGATGATCCGTCACACTAGTGGGCTATCGAGCGCCTGCGGGACGGCCGGGCACTGGAAATCCGCGCATTGCGGCCTGATGATCGGGATGGGATGTTGAGCGCCGTGGAGCATGCGAGCCCCCAGTCGCTCTAGCGCCGCTTCTTCGGCGCCAAGCACCACTTCACGGATAAGGAGATCGCGTTCTTCCTCAACGTCGACTTCAAGAGCCATGTAGCTTTAGTCGCCGTTGCGGAACAGGCCGGCGAGCACGTGATCGTTGGCGGCGCTCGTTATGTGGTGACACAGCTCGGCCAAGCCGAAGTGGCCTTCACCGTGGTCGACCGGTATCAGGGCAAGGGCATCGGCGCCGCGCTGATGCGGCACCTCATCGGCATCGCCCAAAAGAGCGGACGAACCGGACTGATTGCAGAGGTCCTGCCGGACAACACGCCCATGCTGACGCTGTTCGAGCGGTGCGGGCTGCCCTTAATCAGGCGCGGATCAGACGCCGTCGGCATAGCTTTTCAGCTCGCTTGAATGCACGTTCCCGCTATGCGCCGCCCCATGTTCGCATAGAGCGGGCGGCAGCAGCATCTCCGGCATCGTTCAATCGCGAAACTTCGATCAGGACATCGTCGAAGTACGCGTTGAGCCGGGTGATGCCGGCAGCGCTCGGCCCTGCGATGCTGAGACCAATCAGCTCGCCACGTGCATGGACCCTGCGGATCTGGGTTTCCGCCTTCGTAGCAATCTCACGCTCGGTCGGCGCGCGCAGGATGCCGCCAGTCTCTCTGGTCGCGATCCGGACTTCGAAGGCGGGCATCTCAGCCATGAACGTGCCAAGAGACAGCCAATCTGAGGCGAAATCTTGTTAAAATAGACGAAATAGATTAGTATGCAATCGTACTTCGCAATCAATATTTTTATGATACATCTCTGATCTGCGTCTTATAAATGCAGTAGGGAGTTACCTGATGGTTGAGCGAGCATCCTGCACGTTCGACCCTCGCGACAGCTTCACGAGAGTACTGGCACAGGCACGGACGTGCTGTTAACTCTGCCGACCCGGCCGCAGAGACGAGGATCTTCGTGCCGCCGGTCGCGATTCGTCTCTGATTGGCTCATGCGCCGCCACGCACTCGGCGTCATGCCCAACCAGTGTCGGAAAGCATGAGTGAAGGCGGCCGGCTCAAAGTAGTCCAAGGCGGCCGAGATCTCCGTCGCGGTCATGCGGGTGTTGGCCAAAAGCCAGCGCGGGCCGGCGCGGTCTCTCGGTACTCAGAATTCGCTCCGCCCCATGGCCTGTCTGATCAAGCAGTCCTTCTGATTGGTCGCTACCCCTGTTGATGCGATTCTGATGTGGATCCGGCCAAAGAACGAGTTGAGCGCAGGCCGCCACAAAACGGTGTCAACAAGCAGGAGGCCTCCGTCATGAAGCGACTTATCATTGCGTCCGTGCTTGCCCTGATGGTCAGCGGTGTGACTGCAGAAGCGCGCGGCTTCGGGGGCGGTGGTTTCCGCGGTGGCGGCTTCCGTGGCGGTGGCTTCCATGGCGGTGGCTTCCACGGTGGCCGCGTGGGTGGCTATCGCGGAGGCTTTCACGGACACCGAGGCGCCGTCGCCGGCGGCTACCGAGGCGGGTACGGGCGCTATGGCTATCGCGGTGGGTACGGGCGCTACGGGTACCGTCCGTATGCCTACGGCGCGGCCGCCTTGGGGGTCGGTGCGGCTGCCGCCTACGGTGCCAGGACCTATGGCGGCTGTGGGCCCTATCACTACTACGACGCGAACATCGGGGGCTGCACCCCATACTGAGTGGTAGCCTCGTACGGTGACGTTCACTCCGTCCGGCCAGGCTTGGCCCATTGGGCCCATTGGCTGGCTTCGTCCCGGGCGAGGCGGCCAATCCGCCCGATACATTCGGCGCTGAACGACTGATGCGGGGCCCGGCGCCATCGCCTGGGTCATTCCAACAGGCGGAAGCCCATCACCGAGCGCCACGCGCGGTGTGCCGGGCCAAACGTGGCGAGAGCCAGCTCTGTGAACGATGGGAGCCCACCATGGAAGCGCTGAGGACGAAACCCCCGACCGAACTCGGCGATGAGACCTTCATGTCCGCCATCGAGCTCGGCGCCTACACGGCCAAGTTGAAGGCCGCCAAGGCCGAGAGGGACCTACAAGCCGATGACCGTGCCCGCAAGGCACAGGTCGAGCTGATCAAGACCCTGTCGAAGCCCATCGAGCTCACGCCGGAGAAGATGCAGGAGATCACGAAGTCGCTCCTGCACAAGCTCCGGATCGCGGCGGACCAGGGCAAGAACGAGCTCCTGGTGATGCGTTTTCCGAACATGATGTGCAGCGACGGCGGCCGGGCCATCAACAACTCGGAGACGGATTGGCCGGAGACCCTGACCGGACGAGCCCGTCAGGCCTATGAGTTCTGGCAGGACCGGCTTCAGCCTGCCGGCTACGGACTGCGGGCAATGATCGTCGATTGGCCCGACGGCATGCCGGGCGACGTTGGCTTCTTCCTCAACTGGGACACACGCCGCGTGTGACCCTGAGGCTCGGAAGCATAATCATCATCAATGTCGGGCACCATGTGACGCTGCGGTGCCCCCGTTCCGCGTGTCACTGCGAGCAACGCCGGTAACCTGTCCCTGCGGGGTCTTGGACATCGTAATAGCGTCTGAGAACCCCGTTCGGCTGAGGTGCCATGTAAACCTTCACCTCCTGGCCCGCCACGGCGTTGGTACAATCGAGGACAAGAAGGTGACGGTCGCCGGTCGGTCGAACTGACTTGATGCTGCACGTCGCCATCGGAGTTCTCAGGCGTTTGCCAGAGATGAGGAAGGCCGGTGCGAAGATATCGACCGGCTTCTTGAACGAGGCCACTTTTCCTGAGGATGTATAGACGTCCGCACAGTCGCGCCCCTCCAACACCCAAGCGCCTTGATAGGCAGAAAGACCGTCGCCCGCCGCCTGCGACTTCGACACTCCGGCCGATGCGGCAAGGCTTAGCCCGAGAGCCGCTGTAATTGCGAAATGCGCGGGTCTCATCGCGGCTTCCTCCATCAGTACACTGGGAACAGACGCCGTGTCTGGTCAGAATCAGCGAACCTAGGCTTGCAGCTGACCGAGGCTTGTCTCCGGTTGGTGCTCGCGCCGCCAAGCGCTCGGCGTCATGCCCGACCAGCGTCGGAAAGCGTGACTGAAGGCGGCGGGCTCGGAGAAGTCCAGGATCGCCGAGACCTCCGCCATGGTCATGCGGGTGTCGGCCAGGAGCCGCTTCGCCACTTGGCACTGCGCCTCGTTGGCGAGCCGCTTGAACGTCGTTCCCTCCGACTTCAGGTGACGGCTCAAGGTGCGCAGGCTGACCAGCCTCAGGCGCGCCACCTGCTCCGCCTTGCAGCGCTGCCGTGTCACCTGTGCCCGGAGGTACTGCCGGAGGTCGTCCGTGAGATTGGAGGTCTGCCCGGCTTCGAGGGTACGGATGCGATCTTCCGCCCTCCGGCGGACGGCCGGATCCGCGCCCTCGATGCGTTGGGCGAGAAGTCGCGCGGGAAACACCAGGGCGGCCACTTCCTGGTCGAACCGCACGGGCGCGCGGAAGACGTCGCGGTAGGGTGCCGGGTCGCGCGGCATCGAGCGCGGCAGCAGAACCTCCAGCAGGGCCGAACCGGAGCCGGCCAGGATCCGAATGATGGCGGTCGTCGTGGCGAGCGCCCTTTCCGATTGGAGCGGTGCGCCTTCGGCGTCCGGCCCATAGGGGCAGTAGCTCAGGACGGCGACGTCGCTGCCGATGGCCAAGCCGACCACCGCGCCCCAGTTCTGCGTGCCGGCATGCGCTTCGAGGGCTCGCAGGGCGTCGCCGACCGTATCCGAGTGGCGCATCAGCAGGCCGAGCGGTCCAAGCGAGGCCAGCGTCGAGCGCCGCCCGACGAGTATCCCGAGATGCGGGCAGCCCGTGCGGTCAGCCCCGTGGGCGATCAATCTGCCCAGCGAGGCGTACGGGACGCGAGCCCCGCGGTCGAAGAGCCCGGCTTCGAGACCCAGCTCGGAGGCGAGTTGGTCCGGATCGGCACCGAGATCGACGAGGGCGGTGTACACGGCCCGCGCGACGCCGGGACGGGCCAAGCCGACTGCGGGCGGCTTCTCAGGGGCGTAAGGGTTTGTGGCTGCCATCGATAGGGTTCGAGGCAGGCGCATGCGCAACGCAGCAGAAGAGGACATTAACACCTCCGCTACTCAATTCTGCGTTTCCGATTAGAATAGAAACAATCGACTCGCGCAATCAGAAATCGTCGAGATCAGACGGAAATGGCTTTAGTCACGACCAGTCGATGCGCGGGAGGATTTAAAGCGCTCGATTGCCGTGCGCGTGTCGAACAGCAGCCGGTCGGGTCCGAGTTCCTGATCCAAGCCTGCACGCCGCACCACGTCGAGCACGCCCGGGTTGAGGTCCACCAGCCAAAACGTGACGCTTGACCGCCGTGCCGCTTCCTGGAGCATCTGCAGCGCCGAATACTCGATGTCGGGCACGCGACTGAAATCGAGAACGACGACGCGTGGCTTGTGCTCGGCCGTGAGGGTGCGGATCCGGTCTGCCACGTTTTGCGCGTTGGCGAAGTAAAGCCGCCCCTCGGGCCGGAGGATCAGGAGGCCTCCGAACGTCTCGTCGTCCGGATGTTCGGAGGTGAGGGGACGCAGGACATCGGCGCCGCGTTTGCGGGCGATGACAGAGACCCGGGGATGGGCGGTCTGAAGGGCAAGGCCGAGGAGCGAGAGGACGATGGCAACGACGATGCCCTGGAGCGTCCCGAACACCAGAACGCCGACGGCCGCCACGACCGCCCAGCGGAACTCCATCCGCCGTACCGTGTAGATGGCCCGGAACTCTGCCGGCTGGATGAGGCCCACGGAGTAGACGATGACCAAGGCCGCGAGGGTCGCCTGCGGGAGGAGGCCCAGCACAGGAGCCAGGAGCAACATCGTGGCAAGGGCAGCCGCGGCCGTCACGAGAGAGGCTACCTGCGTTCGACCTCCGGCGGATCGCACGACGCCGGTCTGCGATGTGCCGCCGCCAGCCGGCATGGACCCGAGCAACGCTCCCCCTAGGTTTGCCGCACCCGTGGCGACCAGTTCGCGATTGGCATCGATGGGCGGATCTTCCGGGGCCGCGAACGCCCGCCCGGCCGCGATGCTCTCCGTGAAGCTCATCAGGGCGATGCCTATCGCACCCGGCACCAGCGCCTGGACGAGCGTTGGATCGGGCAGGGTCAGGGACGGAAGACCCTGGGGGATCGTCCCGACCGTCGAGACGCCCCACGTGTTCAGGCTCAACAGCCACGACGCTGCGATGGCAGCCGCGACCGTGACCAGCGGGGCCGGCGAGTGGGGCTTGAGACGCTCCATGCCGACGAGCACGGCCAGCGTCGCACCTGCAACGGTCAGGGTCGGCAGGGAAGTCTCGGGGAGGTGTCGAACGAGGCTTACCACATCGGCGAAGAACGATTGCTTGGCGATGTGGAGCCCGAGAAGCTTGGGCGCCTGATCCAGCAGGATCACGAGGCCGATCCCAGCCTTGAACCCCGTCAGGACCGGCACGGAGATGAAGCTGGCGACGAAGCCGAGCTTCAGCAGGCGTGCCGTCAATAGCAGCGCACCGACAAGGGCGGTCAGCGTTGCCGTCGCGACGAGAAGCGTCGCCGGATTGCCATCGGGCACCACGCTGCCGAGCTCGGCTCCGGTTAGGATGGCCAGCGTCGTCGTCGAGCTGACGCTCAGCACACGCGATGAGCCCAGAAGGCCGTAGATGATCGAGGGAACGAGGGCGGTGTAGAGGCCGACGGCCACCGGCAGCCCGGCCACCGTGGCGTAGGCCATGGCCTTGGGCAGGACGACGGCCGCGGCCGTGAGCCCTGCCACGAGGTCGAAGCGAAATGTGGCCGGCGCGACTTTCCAGGGGGCCCGCGTCGTCGATGCTACACCCTTCATGTGTGGTCCTCCGGGTTCGGAGCGGACACGTGCGAAGGTCCCGCCAGTCATGCGGACCGGCGCGCCACCTCCGATGCCGTCAGTGCGCGATCCCGTCCATGCGGATGAGGGTACGCCGAAGGGCCTCGAAGATGACGGCCGTCGACCAGCCGAACAGCAGGATGCCGTTCATGGCGGCGGCAGGACCAAGGAGACGCCAACGAGCGACCGGCATGATGTCGCCATAGCCGAGCGTCGTGTAGTTCACGAAGGCGAAGTACAGGAGATCAGATCCGGCCGGCGCGACGCCTACCAATTTGTACAATAGAGCCCAGATCATGACTTCCAGGGTGTGCGCTGCCATCAACACGCACACCACAGACGACATGACCCAGGAGAGGGAAACGCTGCTATACCCGCGAATACGGGTGTGTGAACGGGCTACCCTGAGGACCACGGCCATCATGAGCGAATGGACCGTGATGCAGCAGATGCTGGCACCCGCACCGACCGCCAGTTGAGCCAACATCGTGGGCCTCCGCCGCTCGATCCGGCCTGACCACCAGCGTAGGGACCGGCTACCGGTTCGCAGTACAGGCGGAGAGGCATGAGCTGAGAAACACGGTCGAATTTGCGCTCGGCCTCCGTACTCATAGCGCCGGCATCGCCCGGATCGTCTGGCGTGTACCGTCAACGGTCAGGCCATTGTCGACCTGACGCAGGTGCGGGACCGGGACGCCGATCTCCCCGCCTCCGAGCCAGCGCCGACGGGCCACGACCGCAATCAGCGTATGGCCGTCCGTCGACACCCGGACATCCTGCACACGGCCCACGACGAGGCGGTGATCCGCGTAGAGCCAGCGCCCGCGGAGCGTCGGGACGAGCGAGGCGGCGTTGATCTGCATGCGTGAGGCCGCCGCGTCCGTGACGGGAGAGCGGGCTTCCTGCGCAGCCGCCGTGCCGACGAGCGTGACGGCGGAGGCGATCCAGACCCAGTGCCGTAGATGCCTCGGCATCGCCCGCTCCCATGTCGCTGCCCCGCCATCCCGCGGGTACGAGCCCGAATTCAGTACCGTTCCGGGACGAAGCGCCTGTCCCGAAGCGCGTCATCGTACGCCCCGTCCTTGCTGCGCTTCGGCAAGGTCACCGTCTGGCGCTTCCGCTCCTTGTAGGGGACGAGGCGAAGGAGATGGGCGATGCAGTTGAGGCGGGCCCGCCGCTTGTCGTCCGAGCGGACGACGTGCCAGGGCGCGTCGTCCGTGTCGGTCGCTGCCAGCATCGCGTCGCGCGCCTTCGAGAACTCGTACCAACGCCCGTAGGATTCCACGTCCATGGGGCTCAGCTTCCACTGTCGGAGAGGATCCTCGATCCGCGCCAGGAAGCGCCGCTTCTGCTCCTGCTTCCCGACCTCCAGCCAGAACTTGATGAGCTGCGTGCCGCCATCGACGATGAAGCGCTCAATCCGCGGGCAGAGATCGAGGAACCGGCGGTACTCCTCATCACTGCAGAAGCCCATGACGCGCTCGACGCCGGCGCGGTTGTACCAAGAGCGGTCGAAGATCACGATCTCGCCGGCCGCCGGGAAATGCTCGATGTAGCGTTGCATGAACATCTGGGTCTTCTGCCGGTCCGACGGTGCCGGCAGCGCCACGACACGGAACACGCGCGGGCTGACCCGCTCGGTGAGAGCCTTGATCGTGCCGCCCTTGCCGGCGGCGTCCCGTCCCTCGAACACGACGATGATGCGAGCACCGGTGCGCTTGACCCAGTCCTGTAATTGGCAGAGCTGCACCTGAAGCTTGTGCAGCTCCCGCTCATATTCCTTCCGCTTGAGCTTCTCGGCGCCCTCCGCGTCGCGCGGGTCCTCGTCCGGCTTGGCGTTTAGCTCGACCTGCTCGGAATCGTGCATCGTCGTGCTCCTTCCTCATCGCAGTGGCCGCTTCACTCGGCCGGCGAGTGCTTCGGGGCGCCGCTCGCGCCGGCAGCCGGCGGTGCCGCCGGCTGTTTCGCCCCCTTGCCCCGGAGGAGCCGCCAAGCCCGCTCCCGCAGGCCCTGGAACGTCACGTAGAGGGGTGGGATCACGAAGATGCCGATGAAGGACGCGGCGATCATGCCGCCGAAGACCGGCGTCCCGACGTTGCGCCGGGCGAGCTGCGACGCGCCGGTCGCGATCACGAGGGGAAGCAACCCGAGGATGAAGGCGAAGGAGGTCATCATCACCGGGCGGAAGCGCAGCCGCGCCCCCTCGGTGGCAGCCTCTTGGAGGGGAATGCCCTTCTCCCGTTGCTCCTTGGCGAACTCGACGATCAGGATGCCGTTCTTGGCCGCGAGTCCGATGAGCACGATCATGCCGATCTGCGCGTAGAGATCGAGGGTGAGCCCACCCCACACCATGGCCGCGTAGGCCCCGACGATCCCGACCGTGACCGACAGCAGCACCGGGACGGGGATGGTCCAGCTCTCGTAGAGCGCGACTAGGAACAGGAACGCGAACAGGACGGCGAAGCCCAGGATGATGGCGGTCTTGCCTTCCGCCCGCTTCTCCTGGAATGCCGTGTCGGTCCACTCGCCGCCGAAGCCCGCCGGCAGCGTGCGGACGGCGACGCCGTCCATCGCGGCGAGCGCCTGACCGGACGAGACGCCCGGCGCGGGCGAGCCCTGGATCGTGACGGCGCGAAGATTGTTGTAGCGGATCAGCGCGGGCGGCCCGACCACGATCCGGACCTCCGCGAGCGAGCGCAGCGGCACCATCTCGCCGTCCTTGTTGCGCACGTTGATCCGGTAGATGTCGTCGATCTTGGCGCGGTCGGTGGCCTCCGACTGGACCTGCACCTGCCAGGTGCGGCCGAACAGATTGATGTCGTTGACGTAGTAGCCGCCGAGCGAAGCCTGCAGCGCCTGGAAGACGCCGCTCAGGGACACGCCGAGAACCTGCACCTTGTCCCGGTCGATATCGAGGAACACCGACGGGTTCGTCGCCGAGAAGGTGCTGAACACGCGGTTGAGCTTCGGCTCCTCGTTGGCCGCCACGACCAGACCGCGCAGGACCTGGGCAAGTTCCTTCGGATCGCCGCCACGCAGATCCTGCAGGACGTAGCTGAAGCCGCCGCCGGTCCCGAGACCGATGATGGGTGGTGGCGCGAGGGGCACGACGGTCCCGCCGGGCACCTCCCGGAACCGCTGTCCGAGACGCGCGATCAGGGCGGTGGCCCCATCCGCGGCCCCCTTGCGCTCCTCGAACGGCTTGAGGGTCACGACCAGGAAGGCGGCGTTGCCCTGGGAGTAGTTGTCGATGAAGTTGAGGCCGATCACCGACGTGGTGTCGGCGACCGCGTGCTCCTGCCGCAGGATCTCCTCGGCGCGGCCCACCACCTCGGAGGTCCGCCCGACCGATGCGCCCTCCGGCAGCTGCACCACGACGAAGAACGCGCCCTGGTCGTCCTCGGGCAGGAAGCCCGTGGGCGTCATCCGGGCGAGCTCAAAGGTGCCGTAGGCGGCCGCCGCGGTCAGCACGAGGCCGAGGATCGAGAGGCGCACGATGCGGGCCACGGCGGCACCGTAGCCGTCGCGGACTCGGTCGATGGAGCGCATCACGAAGCCCATGATGCCCCGACGCGGACCGTGATGAGGGCGCAGCAGCACGCCGCACAAGGCCGGTGATAGGGTCAGCGCGTTGATGGCCGAGATGAACATCGAGACCGCGACCGCGACCGCGAACTGGCGGAAGAGCTCGCCCGAGATGCCCGGCACGAAGGCGACCGGCACGAAGACCGAGAGCAGCACCAGCGTGATCGCGATGATCGGAGCCGTGATCTCGGCCATCGCCCGCTTGGTGGCCTCCCGGGGCGATAGCTCCGGATACTCCTCCATCACGCGCTCGACGTTCTCGACGACCACGATGGCGTCGTCGACCACGATCCCGATGGCCAGCACCAGCGCGAGCAGCGAGACGGAGTTCGCCGAGTAGCCGACCGCCTTGAGCACGATGAAGGTGCCGATCAGGCTGACGGGCACGGCCAGCGTCGGGATGAGCGTCGCGCGCAGGCTGCCGAGGAACAGGAACACCACGATGACGACGAGCACGAAGGCCTCGACCAGGGTCTTCTGGACCTCGTGGACGGTTTCGGTGATGAAGGCGGTCGGATCGTAGGTCACCTTCCAGGCGAGGCCCTCGGGAAAGGCCTTCGCCAGCTCCCCGACCCGCCTCTCGACCTCCTTCAGGGTCGATAGGGCGTTCGCGCCGGGCGACTGGTAGATCGCGATGACGGTGGCCGGGCTGCCGTTCAGCCGCGTCTCGCGGTCGAGATTGGCCGCGCCGAGCTCGATGCGGGCGACATCGCCGAGGCGAAGCACGGACCCATCCGGGTTCGTGCGCAGGACGATGTTCCGGAATTGGTCGGCCGAGGTCAGGCGTCCCTGCGTCTGGATGCTGAGCTGGAGCTGCTGCTCTTCGGAGATGGGCCGGGCGCCGATCCGCCCCACGGGCGCCTGGACGTTCTGGGCCTGGATCGCCCCGATCACGTCGCCGGTGGTCAGGTTGAGGCCGGTGAGCTGGTCGGTCCGCACCCAGGCCCGCATCGCGTAATCCTGCGGGCCCCACAGCGTCGCGTCGCCGACGCCGGGCGTGCTCTTGATGCGGTCGAGCAGGTTGATCGTCACGTAGTTCGAGATGAACAGCGGGTCCTGCGTCGCCTTGGGCGAGTAGACCGCCAGCACGCCGAGCAGGGCGGAAGACTTCTTCTTGACCGTGACTCCCTGCTTACGGACGTCCTCGGGCAGCTTGGCCAGGGCGATCTGGACCCGATTGTTGACGTTGACGGCGTTGATGTCCGGATCGGTGCCGAGCTCGAACGAGCCCGTGAGCGTGTAGCTGCCGTCGTTGCCGCTGACGCTCTTCATGTAGATCATCTTGTCGACGCCCACGACCTGCGACTCGATGGGCTGTGCGACCGTGGATTCCACCACCGCGGCGGCGGCGCCAGGATAGGTCGTCGTCACCGAGACCTGCGGCGGGACGATGTCTGGATACTGCGCCACCGGGATGGTGAGCAGCGCCAGTGCGCCAGCAATCGACGTGACGATGGCAATGACCACCGCTAGGCGTGGCCGGTCGACGAAGATCGCGGACAGCATGGCCCTACATCCTGCTCGCCGACTGACGGATCGGGCTCGCCTGGACCAGGATCCCGGGCCGCACCCGCTGCAGGCCGTCGACGATGACCAACTCACCGCCGGACAGTCCCTCGTCGATGACGGCATCCGGCCCGGTACCGCCAGGCCCCGGCTTGACGCGACGGGTCACGGCTCGCCCGTCCTCGACGACGAAGACGTAGACGCCGCCCTGGTCGGCGATGAGTGCCGCTTGCGGCACCAAGACCTTCTGCTCAGGCTTGCCCACCTGAAGGGCGACCCGGACCAGCTGACCGTCCCGCAGCGCGCCCGCCGAATTCGGCATGGTGGCGCGCACCACGACCGTGTCGGTCGCGCGGTCGACGCTGATGTTGACGAAGTTAACCCGGCCGACTTGGTCGTACTCTGATCCGTCCTGGAACCGGATCCTGACCTCGACCTTGCTGCGGTCAGGAACGCCCTCGCCTTGCTGGTAACGCAGGAACTCGCGCTGGCTCACCGGGAAGGTGACGTAGATCGGGTCCTGGCTGACGATGGTCGTCAGGACGCCGCTGTCGGGCCCGACCACGTTGCCTTTGGTCACGCTGGTCCGGCCGATCCGGCCCGCGATGGGTGCCGTGATCTGCGTGTATCCGAGATTGATCCGCGCGGTCTGGAGGTCCGCCTCGTCGCCCGTGACGGCGCCCTTAGCCTGGTCGAGGGCGGCGCGGGCCTGGTCGCGGGCGACGACCGTTCCGGAATTTCGGTCGAGTAGCTCCTGCGCCCGCTGCAACTGTATGGCCGCCAAGGTGTACGCGGCCTTGGTACGCTCCAGCGCGCCCTCGGCTTGCTTGAGCCCCGCTTCGAAAAGATCGGGCTCAATCCGATAGAGCGGCGCACCCTCCTTGATCAGCTCACCTTCCTTGAACAGGACGGCGTCCAGGAAGCCGGTCACGCGCGCGCGGATCTCGACGCGGCCGACCGCTTCCACGCGGCCGACGAAGTCGAGTGTCTGATCGATAGCTTTGCGCTGGGCGTTGACCGTCCCGACCGGAACCGCCGCGGGAGCGGCTGGCTGCCCTTGGGCGGGCACTTCGAGTGCGGCGACAAATGCCAGAGCGCACAACGTAGGGATAAAGCGGTCCATGTTCCGACCTTGCGGCCGGGGCCCCTATGCGCCGGCGCCCCATCGTGACCGTTTCCAGACGTGCTGCTTGATCAAACCGGACATCCCCGACTCAAGATTTGCTTCCCGTTCGCGGATCACTCGGGATGGCGCAGGCGGCAGCAGCTTAGGCGATCGACTTTGAAGAGATCGCGGGACTGTTCCGGCTTCTGTTATTCTTGTTTTGCTACGCGCTGGAACTGGAGAGGCTCGGGAAGGCGATCGAGGGAGAGCCGACGCGAATCGACCGCTGACGAGCCTCGGTCTCAACGCCGTGGGAATGCAGCAGCCGAGAAACTTCCACTCCTGTGATGCCCTATCCGATCAATCAAGGCGCGCAGGACCTATTAGGAGTAGCGGACCGTTTTGAGCCTGCGCCAGCTAATCTTTACTCCGGTGTCGGCGAGCATATTCGAGGTTCAAGCGCTTCTGCGGCGCGGGTTTAATATGAGCGACATCGATGACCCCTTCACCACTCAGCAGCTCTTAACGACTGATCAACGGCCGCTTTGGAGAAGCGCCAAAGGCGGTCCAAGCGGCTGACGTGGGTCGTTAGGAGGCTGTCCGCTTTTCCGGCGCTTCTTCCGCGAAGCAGACCGGCGGCTTTCGGCCATGTGCCGTCGGCACCTACAGCCCTCAAGACTTCTCAGATGGGTGGTTTCGCGACGGTCGGCTTTCGGGCCGAAAAGCTGGTAAGCGGACGCAATGCGAACGGCCTACCGTCAACGCCATGGATATCAGCAGCTTCGACCTCAATTTGCTGAAGGTCTTCGACGCCCTTTACGCCGAGCGCAACGTGACGCGGGCCGGCCTGCGCGTCGGGCTCAGCCAGTCCGCAGTGAGCGGCGCCCTCTCCCGTCTGCGCGAACTGCTCGCTGACGAACTCTTCGTGCGGACGCCCACGGGCATGCAGCCGACCGTCCGTGCCGACGACTTGGCCGGACCTATCGCCGATGCGCTCGGCCTCGTGCGCGGTGCCTTGCGAGCCGACCCTTTCGACCCCTCCACCGCTGACCGAACCTTCACGATCGCGATGAGCGACTATGCTGCGTTCGTACTGCTCCCCCCGCTCCTGGCGCGTCTTGGCGAGGAGGCGCCCGGCATCGACCTGCGCGTGCGCGGAATCTTCGGACGGGATGAAGCGATCGACCTTCTCGACGGCGGCGAGGCAAACCTCGCAGTAGGCGTGCCGCCCGACGTATCGGCACGCATTCTCACGCGCCCCCTGCTCCGGGAAGGCTTCGCCTGCACTGCCCGGCCGGGGCACCCAGCTTTTGCGCCAGGGGCCGACATCGCGGCATTCGCGGCCGCACCACACCTCTTGGTCTCCCCCGAAGGCGATCGATCCGGATTGGTCGACCACAGGCTCGCGGCCCTAGGGCTCGAACGCCGCGTGGTGCTAAGCCTGCCACAGTTTCTGGTCGCGCCTTTCGTCATCGCGGAGACCGATCTGATCGCGACGATCGCCCGACGCGTCGCCCGGCGGTTCGCCCATGCGGGGATTGGAATCTCCATCCACGAGCCGCCGATCGTCCTCCCCGACTGGCCCCTCGCGTTGATGTGGCATCGCCGCTCGGACAGCCACGCGGCGACCGTCTGGCTGCGCGGCATCATCGCCGAGGTCGCAGCTTCGGTCTGAGGTCATCGGCGGGGGCGATAGCGCGATATCAGAATGTGCAATTTCCCCCCGATCCACCGATCCGCTTGAAACAAGCGGTGAAGTCCGAACGGTGGTGATCATGCGGGTCTTGGTGACGGGTGCGACGGGGTTGATCGGCGGGGCCGTGGCCCGCCGTCTCAAGGTCGGCGGGCATGAGGTCGTAGGTCTCGCCCGCTCGCAGGCCAGCGCGATCAAACTGGCGGACGCGGGTTTCTCGGTCGCTCGCGGCGATCTCTCCCATGGAGGCGACCTAGCGGAGGCGACCCGCAGGGTAGACGCCGTCGTCCACGCTGCCTCACCCGGCGACCGGAATACCGCGGCCTGCGACGAAGCCGCAACGCGCGCGATCATCGCTGCCTTTCGGGGGACGTCCAAGCGGTTCATTTATACGAGCGGCTGTCTGGTCTACGGGTCGACTGGCGACCGACCTGCGACCGAGAACAACCCGGTGAAAGCCATCGACCTCGTGCGCTTTCGCGAAGCCCTCGAAGCGGAGATCCTCGCCGGGGTCACCGAAGGCGTCCATCCTATCGTGATCCGGCCGGGCTGGGTTTATGGCGACCGCGGCGGCACCGCGATGATGATGTACGGCGAAGCCGGGGAGCACGGCGTGGCGCGCCATGTCGGCAATGGGCTGAACCGCTGGACGACGGTACACGCCGACGACCTCGCTGACCTCTACGCCGTCGCGCTCGAACGGGCGCAAGCGGGTTCGATCTACAACGGCGTCCACGGTGCGCCGACGCCGTTGGTCGAGATCGCCCGTGCGGCGAGCGAGGCGGCCGGAGCCGATGGCCGCGTGGCGGCTTGGCCCATTGAGGACGCCCGTTCGACGCTCGGCCCCTTCGCCGATGCGATCGCGTGCGATCAGGTCGTCTCGGGGGAGAAGGCCAAGAGCGAACTCGGTTGGCGCCCGTCACGGGTCTCCATTGTCGAGGAGTTGCGCTCTTATCGATCAGTCATCGCCTGACCGCTGCTTGGCGGCCGCAGGTCGGCATTGACCTGCGGCGTGCTCGTGTCTGCTTTCGAGGCCGAGGCGGGTCGAGCTTTTCGACAGGGTGGGGTCGGAAGCCGTAGGACCGCTTGGGGTGGAGTTCTGCCAGTCCGCCTTCAGGCGGCAATGCGAAAAAGCAGACGTCGCCGCCGTGCCCGCTCTCGACCCTGGCTGTGTCAAAACCCCGAAGGTGGTAGCTTTCCTCTGCACGACCGGAGGATGGCATGGGACGGTTCGTTGTCGGTGCCGAGCGCGATCAGA